>JAAYUR010000398.1 GCA_012517645.1 Treponema sp. | reverse complement strand
CGGCGATCCGGTACTCCGGCGGAGGCGGGGGATCCAGGGGGTTCCAGGGCAGCCACTTCACACCGTCCAGACCCAGGTCCCGGAGGGAGTCCACGCAGTCCCGGGCGGTCTCAGGACGGTCGTTCACGAAGAGGACGGGCAGGCCCGGGGGCAGGGCCACGACACGCTCCAGGGCTTCGCAGTCCACGATGCGGCGGACCACCAGGTGCTCCGATCGGCGTGGAAGGAGCCCGGAAGCCGCGAGCTCCTTCCGGACCAGGTCGCTGGATAGGACCACCAGGTCCGCTTCCGGGGGCTCCGTAAGGCCCTCGTCCACCCAGTACGGAACGAGCTCGGCCCGGCCCTCCACGTACTCGGCCAGCTGGCGGACGAGGACGCGGGCGGTGCTCTCGCTGCCCGCGACCACGGCCACCGTCACGGGGCCGCCTCCAGGGGGTCGATGTTCTCGAAGGTGCCCGAGACGAGTCCCTCGCCCTCCCGGATCATGACCCGCCCCCGGGCCACGACGGACACGGGTTCGAGCTTCTCGCCCAGGACCACCAGGTCCCCGTCCATGCCCGGGGCGATCCGCCCCTTCCGGGTCAGCTTGAGGGCCGCCGCGGGGTTGGCGGTGATCGGAAGAAGGGCCGTCTCCAGGGGGATGCCCCGTCGGTTCACCGCCTCCCGGAGGGCGGACAGGAGGCTCGCGCAGGTGCCCACCAAAAGGCCCGAGAGCTTCCCGGCGGCGTCGAAGGAAGGAAGGCTGCCCTGGCCGTCGCTGGACCAGGTGATCCGGTCCGCCGGGACCTTGCGGGAAAGGCAGAGGGCGAAGGCCTCGGCCGCGGAGGTCTCCCCCTCCTCCAGGAACTTGGGAACCGTGCTGGTCGTATAGTCCGCGAAGCCCCCCGCCCGGGTCCAGGCCACGGACTGCTCCAGGACTATGGGGTTCCGGTTGCAGTGGGTAGGCAGGAACTGGGTGCGGGGAAGGTCCCCGGGAGACACGACGCGCTCCAGGGGCTCGAAGCCCGCGGGGGCGTCCCCCAGGTGGACGTTCACGACCCCCGCCTTTCCCGAGAGCATGCCCCCCAGCCGGGCTTCCGAGGCGATGCGGGCAAGCTCCGCGTCCGTGGGCTTGGAGGAACGATGATCCGAGATCGCCAGCTCCCCGATCCCCAGGATGGGTTCGATCATCATGATGTCCCGGACCGGGTCCCCCGTCACGGTCGTAAGGGGAACGCGGTAGGACCCCGTGTAGCCGTAGGCGGAGATTCCCTCTTCCCGAAGCCCGTACAGCTTGGCGACCAGGGCTTCCATGCTTCGGGCCAACCCGTCGGTTCCCAGGACACCCACCACGGTGGTCACCCCGGCTCTAAGCGCCCCCGAAAGGACCAACTCGGGGGTGCGGGTCCTGTACCCTCCCTCCCCTCCCCCGCCGGTCACGTGGACGTGGGAATCCACGAAACCGGGTACGACGGCAAGCCCTCGGGCGTCCAAAACCTCGCAGGGAACCGGAAGCTCCGAGGGTTTGATACGCTCCGCGACCGCGAGGGTACGGCCCGCGGCTATGAGGATGTCCCTCGCTCCGACATGCTCGGGGGCGTACAGGTCGGCGTTCTTGACGAGCAGCAACATGGTGAAACTTCCTTTCGATCCGGGATGCGAATCCTGTTGCAATCATCGTGCCAGTTCAGTGGACGGTGGTCCGTCAAAAGAGAACAGTGGAATGAAGGAGCCGGGTTCGGGCGAGATCGTCCCCCTTGAAACTCCTGCGCGTTCGTCCGCGCGCGGATCGAAGTATAATCTCCCTGCCCGGGACTCCGCCATCGGGGGTACCCGAGATCGGCCGAGGATCGTGCCGGGAGCCCGGCTCCTCCAGACCACCGTCCACCGTCCACTGACTCCCGGCTCCTTCTATGGTATCCTGCCCTCATCCGACCTCCGGGAGTGTCCATGCAGCACGTGATCCTCGGATTCTACATCCTATTCTTCGCGACTGGATTCATGGGAGGGGCGGCCCTGTTCGTCCTGGGACTGCGGGTCAGGAGCCGTCTTATTCCGCCCCTCCTGGTCTTCCAGGTCCTCTTCCTGGTCGGATTGGGCCTCGTCGCCCTCTACGCCTACCTCTACGGCCTTTGGGGAACCGTGCCGAACCCCTTGGCCTTGATCCTGGGGATCGTGCTGACCGGGATGAACGCGGCCATTTATGCCGTAGCGATCGTGCTGGTCCGGAGGATCTCCCCGCCCGCGTCGCGAAGAAAGGCCTATCCCGCGGCGGCGGAGATCCTGGCGGGACTGGTGATCCTGAAAAGCCTGGCGAGCCTGGCCTTGGCGGCCGCGGGACTTTCCCGCCCCGGGGCCCGGGCG
>JAAYUR010000480.1 GCA_012517645.1 Treponema sp. | reverse complement strand
TCGAGAACCGGATCTCCAAGACCGCTCTGGGCTTCGGCGCGGACGTCAAGGGTAAGAATGACCGAAACCTGCACGATATCTTCACCCATCTTCACCCGGAGGATCTTATCAAGTACGGAATGATCCCCGAGTTCATCGGCCGCCTCCCGATCCAGGTGAACCTCGAGGATCTGACCCTGGAAGACCTCAAACGGATCATGACGGAACCCAAGAATTCCATCATCAAACAGTACCAGGAGTCCCTCAGGATAGACGGCGTGGAGCTGGTCTTCGAGGATGACGCCATCACCGCGGTGGCCGAACAGGCCATCCAGCGCCGGACCGGCGCCCGGGGACTCCGGTCCATCGTGGAGACCATGATGCTGGACATCATGTTCGACATTCCCAGCATGGAGGGCGCCAAGCGGGTCATCGTGACCCGGGAGGTCGTGGAGGGAGCGCGAAAGCCCTCGGTGGAACTTCTGGCCAAGAGCGCATGAGCCTCCTCGATTCCCTGAAACCGAGGGAGTCCGTAGAGCTTCCCCTGGTCTATGTCCGGGACATGGTCGTGTTCCCCCACGCCCTGGCTCCCCTGTTCGCCTCCACCCGGTTTTCCGTCGGCGCCGTGGACGCTGCCATGGCGGGGGACAAGCGGGTCTTCGTTTCCATGCTAAAGGACGCTTCCGACGACAAGTCTTCCGACATCCGGGTGGAGGATTTCGGGACCATCGCCCGGGTCCTCCAGCAGGTCCGCCTTCCCGACGGCAGCTCCCGTCTGTTGGTGGAGGGGGAAGCCCGGGCCCGGCTCCGCAAGACCGTCTACCGGAAGGAATGGCTGGGAGCTTTGGTGGAGACCCTTCCGGAGGATTCCTTCGAAGGCCCCGACGCGGAGGCCCTTGTCCAGGTCCTCCGGCGGGATTTCGCCGTCTACGCGGACTTGGTCAAGAAGATTCCCGGGGAGTCGGTCCAGGTCGTCAACAAGGCGGAGGACCCCCGGCGTCTGTGCGACCTGATCTCCCACGCCCTCCAGGTCAAGGTCGAGACCAAGCAGGAACTTCTCTCCATCGTCCCCATGAAGGACCGCATGGAGGCCCTGGCGGTCACCCTGGCCATGGAGAACGAGCAGCTGACTCTCCAGAAGCGGATCACCCAGAAGGTCCGCGCCCGTATCGACCGCTCCCAGAAGGAATACTTTCTTCAGGAGCAGATCAAGGAGATCAACAAGGAGCTTGGCCGGGACGGGGATGAGAGCGAACAGGCGGAGCTGGAAAAACAGATCCTTGCCAAGTCCCCCCCCGAGGAGGTGATCGCCAAGGCGCGGAAGGAGCTGGCCCGGCTCCAGAAGCTCCAGCCCCTGTCCCCCGAGGCGGGCGTCCTTAGAACCTACTGCGAGTGGATCGCGGACCTTCCCTGGTCCGCGGTTACCCAGGACAACCGGGACCTGGACCGGGCCCGGGCGATCCTGGACGAGGACCATTACGGCATGAAGAAGGCCAAGGAACGCATCCTGGAATTCATAGCCGTTCGCCAGCTCAAGTCCCGCATGAAGGGTCCCATCCTCTGCTTCGTCGGTGCCCCCGGTACTGGCAAGACCTCTCTGGGCAAGTCCGTGGCCCGGGCCCTGGGACGCAACTTCGTCCGGGTCTCCCTGGGAGGCGTTCGGGACGAAGCGGAGATCCGGGGACATCGGAAGACCTACGTGGGCGCCCTTCCGGGCAAGATCATCCAGTCCATGCGCAAGGCCGATTCGATCAACCCCGTCTTCCTGCTGGACGAGATCGACAAGATGTCCAGCGACTTCCGGGGGGATCCCGCGAGCGCCCTGCTTGAGGTCCTGGATCCGGAGCAGAATTCCACCTTCACGGACCACTACCTGGAGGTTCCCTACGACCTGTCCGGGGTCATGTTCATCACCACGGCGAACTCCCTGCACACCGTTCCCTACCCCCTCCTGGACCGTATGGAGGTGATCGAGATCCCGGGCTACAGCGAGTACGAGAAGCTCGAGATCGCCCGGCACTTCATCATCCCCAAGCAGCTCGAGGAAAACGGACTTGCCGACTCGAGGGTGAGCTTCCGGAACGACGCGGTCCTCGAGATCATCCGCCACTACACCATGGAATCCGGAGTCCGTTCCCTGGAGCGGGAGATAGCCCACGTGATCCGCAAGATAGCCCAGAAAGCCGTGGACAAGGGCTTCGCCCGGGAGCCTTCCCGGATCTCGGAGTTCTCCTGCACCGTCTCCGCCAAGGGCATTCCGGGGCTCCTGGGAAAGCGAGTCCACGACGACGACTTGGTCTATCGCGACCCGAACCCCGGGGTCGCCTACGGCCTTGCTTGGACCGAGATGGGCGGCACCCTACTTCCCGTGGAAACCTCCGCCTTCGAGGGAGATGGAGAGCTCATCCTGACCGGCAACCTGGGGGACGTCATGAAAGAGAGCGCCCGGGCCGCCCTCTCGTACATCGAGGCCCGGGCTCCGAGCTTCGGGCTTTCCCCCGCGGACTTCCGCCGGAAGACCCTCCATATCCACGTGCCCGAAGGCGCCATACCCAAGGACGGCCCCTCCGCGGGCATCACCCTTGCGGCCTCCCTCCTGTCCGCCCTGACCGGGGTACCCGTCCTGCCCGGCTACGCCATGACCGGGGAGATCACCCTGACCGGCCGGGTCCTGCCCATCGGCGGCGTCAAGGAAAAGCTCCTGGCCGCCCACCGAAACAAGTTCTCCAAGGTCCTCCTTCCCGAGGGAAACCGCAAGGACATGGACGACGTGCCCAAGGAGGTAAGCTCGGACACCGAGCTGGTCTTCGTCTCCACCATGGAGGAAGCCCTGAAGGCCCTCTTCCCGCCCCAGCTCGCGGAACGGGCTCGCCCCGCCTCCCGCCGTCCGGCCCGGCCGGGCCGGTCCCGGGAGCCCGCGCCCGCCGCGCCCCGGCGCCGGGGAAGGACCGGTACCCCATGAGCGAACCCAAGGTCTTCCAGGTTTCCGAGATCACCGAGTTGATCAAGGGCGTCCTGGAGGACGGGTTCTCCGGGGTCGTCGTGGAGGGGGAGATCTCCAACTGGCGGCCCGCGGGTTCCGGCCACGTGTATTTCACCCTCAAGGACCGCCAGGCCATGCTCCAGGCCGTCCTCTTCCGGGGCCGAGCCTCCCGTCTGGACTTCGCCCCCGCGGACGGCATGCTGGTCCGAGCGGAAGGCTCCCTGTCCGTATACGCCGCCCGGGGCCAGTACCAGCTGGTATGCGAGAACCTCCTCCGGGCCGGCCAGGGGGACATATTGGCCCTCCTGGAGGAGCGGAAGCGCCGCCTGGCCGCGGAGGGCCTGTTCGATCCGGAGAGAAAACGCCCCCTGCCCCGCTTCCCCGGGACCGTCGCCGTCGTGACCAGTCCCACCGGGGCCGCCATCCGGGACATCCTGAACGTCCTGGGCAGGCGGAACGCGGGGATCCGGGTCATCGTACTGCCCGCGGCGGTTCAAGGGGCGGACGCCCCGGCCGAGATCGTCCGGCAGATCCGCACCGCCAACCGGTACCGGTTGGCGGACGTCCTGATCGTCGGACGGGGCGGAGGGTCCCTGGAGGACCTCCTGGCCTTCTCGGACGAGGAGGTCGTCCGGGCGGTGGCGGAGTCGGAGATCCCCGTGATCAGCGCCGTGGGCCATGAGATCGACTGGGCCCTAACGGACTTCGCCGCGGACCTGCGCGCCCCCACTCCCTCGGCGGCGGCGGAGCTGGTTTCCGAAAGCCGAAACCGCCTGGCGGAAATGGTCGCCTCCCTGGGCTCCGCCCTCACCGAGGAGCTGCGCCGCCGGCTCGAGCGAACCCGGGCGGTGATCTCCCAGTTCGATCCCGAGTCCCTGGAACTCCGGTTCCGGCGGGTCCTCCAGCCCCGGCTTCAGCGCTTCGACGATCTCAAGGAAGCCCTGATCCTGGGGATGAGGGATTCCCTGCTGCGGTCCCGCCACCGTTTCGACCTCGCCCGCCTTTCCCTGGATTCCGCCAGCCCCCAGGCCGTCCTTTCACGCGGCTTCGCCGTGGTCCGAAGGGCGGACACGGGGAAAGCCGTCCGGGACTCCCGGGAACTCTCCCCCCGGGACCGGGTCACAATGCAGTTCGCCCGCGGCGCCTCCGCGGCCGTCATCGAGGAGTCCGAGCCATGAAACAGTTCGAGGAACGACTGCGCCGCCTGGAGGAGCTTTCCGAAAAGATCCGGGATCCGGAACTTCCCCTGGAGGAGGCCGTGGCGGTCTTCGAGGAGGGGATCAAGCTTTCCAAGGGCCTGGAACGGGACCTGGCCAAGATCGAGAGCCGGGTGGAGATCCTCCTGAACCAGCCCGCGGCCCCGGAGGACAAGCCCGAGCTGGGCCTCTTCGACCAGGCCGAGGAGAGGTGAGGCACGGCGGGTTTCGCGGAATTTCCGGAGCCCCGTTAATCCGGGAGCGTCGACACCCGTCCCGGAATGTCGAGTCTCAGCGCCTTTCCGGACTCTCGAATCGATCTATGAACCCGACCAGGCTCCGGTCGCTCGGGGATAAATCCAGGGTATCCAGCTCCCTCCGGGACGCCCAACGGACTTCCTCGTGCTCCGCCAGGAAGGCGGGCTCCCCGTTGAACTCGACCCGATAGGCCAAGAGCCGGAACCGGACTCCGGCGTTCTCGAACCCGGATTCCCCCATGAAGGGGCCGGGCCGAACATCGAGGCCGAGCTCCTCCTGGAATTCCCGAACCAGGGTGTCCTCCGGGGTCTCCCCGGTCTCGATCTTGCCCCCCGGGAATTCCCACCGCCCCCCCATGGAGCCGCCCGGCTTTCGGCGGGCTACGAACACGAGGCCGTCCCGGAGGGCGATTCCCGCCACGGACTCGGGCATCTTGTTAGAGGAAGAGAACGGAAGCGAACAGGAAGTGGACGAAGCCGATGACCATGGTGGACACCCCCACGATCCTTCGGTTCGCGGTGAAGATGCGGTCTACCCGCTCCAGGGTATCCGTGGTCACGTTGGAGTTGCTTCGATAAAACTCCAGCAGGAGGGAAAACCCGGAGGCGAGCCCGGCCAAGGCGGGCAGGAAGTCGCCGACGATGGGGATGTCGCCCCGCATGACCGTCAGAAGCTTGAAAAAGCCCACGATGACCGCCAGGACGCCCAGGACAAGGCGCACCGTCATGTCCTTTAGGAAGTTGCGCACTCCGTCGAACTTGGTTCCCTTGTCCTCTCCGCCCTGAACCAGGAGGGCGTAGCCCCCGAGGACGTTCAACAGGACGCTGAGGAAATAGAATTGAATCATGCGTCAACCCCCGAGCGGTGGTACTTCTTCGGTTTCAATCTAACCCAAAGCAGGTGCGGGGTCAAGGCGAGGGCCGGAGCCAGACCCGGGCGGACGCATCCCTGTGCCGCCCGACCCGGCGGAAAGCCGGGGCCGGCGCGGAAACAGCTCCGGCCGGATCCCCGGCGAAGCAGCGTCCTACTTGACCGGAGAACTCAGATTCAGGGAAAGTCCCCCGGCCTCCACCCGCACCGAGAGCTTGCGAACGGGTTCCGGGGAAGGCGCGGTCAGGCGGTACTCCTCCTTGTCCGCGTCCCCGGCTTCGGCGTCCAGCGCCCCCGAGGGCAGGCCGTCCAGGTAGGCCGATATCCGGAGAGGGCCCCGATACGCCTCCGCATCCCGGGAGGTCCGGGTTACGGTGATGTATACGGCCTCACCGAAGCGGAAGGCTTGGAGCTTGTAGAGATTTCCTCCTAAAACGCCCGCTTCCTCCCTGCCCGTCAGCAGGCTCAGGAGGGCTCCGGCGGCCATGAAGAGAAGAACGGTGAAGAACATGAACCGGAGCGGGCCGGTGGCCAGGAGGGATCCCAGGATGCCCGGCCGCTTGGCGCCGTACTGCCGGGCCAGCCAACGCACCTCCGGGGATGCGCCGGACAGCCGACGCTCGCGGTCGTAATGGCGGGGAATCCCGTCCTCGGGGCCGTCCGCGCCCTCGGGAATCCGCATCTCAGGCCCCTTGTTCACCCCCCTATTCTCCATGGAGACCTCCCAGGATCCTGGCGGCGTATCCGGGCAGGGCGTCCGCACCGTAGTGGCCCTGGGCGCGTCGGGCGGCGGCGCCCGCGAGGCCGTGGGCGAGGACAGCCGCCCGGGCCGCCTGGAAGGCATCCAGCCCCCGGGCTAACAGGGCCCCGCAGAGGCCGGCCAGCACATCCCCGCTGCCTCCAACGGCCAGGGATCCGTCCATTCCGTCGTACACCGCGAAGCGGCCGTCCGGCGAAGCCATCCAGGTGACCCAGGACTTCAGAACGACCACGGCGTTCCGCCCCCGGGACAAAACCGAGAGGATCTCCTCCGGATACCTCAGGATGTCCTCCGCCGGCCGGCCCGTCAGCCGCTCCGCCTCCCCCGGGTGGGGAGTCAGGATCAAGGGGGCCTTCCGCGACGGGGGGGTTATATCGCCCAGCAGGGCCAGGGCGTCCGCGTCCAGGACCAGGGGCAGGTCCGAGTCCCAGAGCCTCCGGAACACGGAGACCGCGGTGTCATCCCGGCCCCATCCGGGACCGGCTACGGCGGAATTCGCCCGGCCAAGGTTCAAAGCCGAGGGGTCTTCAGGGAGGGGCCGGACGATCTCGCCGGCCAGGGCCGGAGCGGCGGCGGCCCAGATATCGGATCGGACGTAGAGGGTTATCAGCCCCGCCCCGCCGGCGGTACCTCCCCGGGCGGCCAAAACGGCGGCTCCGCTGGTCCCCCGGTTCCCTGCGAAAACCAGGCAGTGGCCTCGCTCGTACTTGTGGGTGTCCGGCTTCAGGGCGGGAACCAGGCCGGGAAGGTCGCCGGCATCCAGGAGCCGTACGGGGGAATCCGATCCGGCGTCCCCGGGAAAGACCCCGGGAATCGGGACGATTTCCCCCGCGAAGGGACGCAGGGCGGGCCGGAGGCTGCAGGCCTTGAGGGGTTCCACGCAGAGGGTGAGGTCCGCCTTCAGGACGGCAGATCCCGGCGGGACACCGTCCCCGCAGCCGGAGGGTACGTCAACGGCGGCCTTCACGGCTCCGCAGGATCCGGCTGCATCCGCCAGGGAGGCTTCCCGGGGGCGCAGAGGGCCGGAGAGCCCGGTGCCCGCGATGCCGTCCAGGACCAGGGAGGAACGGGCCAGAAGGTCCCGGCACTCCGCCTCCTGGTCGGGCCAGGACAGGATCCGCACCCCCCGGGATCGGGCGGCGCGGAGCTGTTGGCCCGCCAGCCCTCCGGGTTCTCCGGAGGAGAGGACGGCCGCCAGGTCCCGCCCGGCGCGCTCCGGTGCGCTGAAGGCCAGGCGGCGCAGGACGGCCAGGGCGTCCCCGCCGTTGTTCCCCTTGCCGACCAGGGCCGTCACAGCCCCTTCCGCGAGGCCGCGGGATCTCAAGACCGATTCCATGCCCGCCGCGGCATTCTCCATCAAGGCCGCCTCGGGCACACCGGCTTCGTCCCGGATCCTCCGATCCAGGTCCGCGGCGTAGGCCGCGGTCACAAGGGGTTTCAGAGCGGGCCCCCCGAAAGGATCTTGTCGAAGCGCCACCATACCGCCCGGGCCTCGAAACGGGTGCCCAGAAGGGCGCAAAGGATTCCGCCGGGTGACAAAAAGAGGGTCGTGTACTGGAGCTCCTCGGGTTCGATGGCGATCGAGTAGCGCTTCATGGACTTGCTGAGTCCGTTATAGACGGCGACGTAGGTGGTTCCAGCTTCATCGTTGGTGGTGAAGAAGAGGTTCCGCCCCCGGGCGGCACCCAGGAATTCCCAGATCCTGGGGAGCGGCTCATCCTCTCCCCTCCCCCGGGGGGGCTCGTAGGGCAGGATTTCGTAGCGGTCCGTGTAGGCCGCGGTGCGGGGGTCCATGCGGTACACGTAGGCCCGGTCGTACACGATTCCCGAACGGGTCTTGGTGGCGGGATCGATGGATTCGGCGTAATAGTCCACCTTCAGATAAAGCCCTTCCCCGTCGGGATCGGGGTAGATCCGCTCCAGGGAGGGAATGAGGTTCCGGTCGTCCGGCAAGGGAAGGGAATCCCGGCGGATCCTCACGGTGGAGGTCAGGATGCCTCGGGCATCGAACCAATACACGAGCCAGGCTTCCCGGGTCAGGCTGAGCACCACGCAGTCGTCCCGGGCGGTGATATAGATCCCC
>JAAYUR010000143.1 GCA_012517645.1 Treponema sp. | reverse complement strand
CAGGATTGGGGCAAAAGGGATACAGATCCATAGGTACCTCCCGGGAGTGTGAATCTCTCCCGGTTCGATACCGCTCTATTTCTCAATATTTGCTTGCGTCAGGACAAGCTTCGTAACATTAATGGCGGGGATCAAATATTAAATTTGAAGAACATCACATCCCCGTCCTGGACGACGTACTCCTTGCCCTCCAGACGGAGCTTGCCGGCGGCTTTCACGGCGTGTTCGCTGCCGTATTCCACCAGGTCGTCGTACCGGTACACCTCGGCCTTGATGAAGCCCTTCTCGAAATCCGTGTGGATGACTCCTGCCGCGGCGGGGGCCTTGTCCCCTACGTGGATCGTCCAGGCCCGGCACTCGTCCTCCCCGGCGGTAAAGAAGGTGCGGAGGCCCAGCAGGTGATAGACCGCGTGGATCAGGGCGGACAGTCCGGATTCCTTGAGCCCTAGCTCGGCCAGGAACTCCGCCTTTTCCTCCTCGCTTTCCAGATCCGCGAGCTCGGATTCGAACTTCCCGCAGATGACCACGAATTCCGCGCCCTCGGCCTCGGCGATCTTCCGAACCGCGTCGATGTGAGGGCTTCCCGACCGTACGCCTTCCTCGTCGGTGTTGCAGACATAGATCTCCTTTTTCATGGTGATCAGGAAGGAGCGCTTGACCGCTTCCGCCTCCTCGGGATCCAGGGAGACGGACCTTGCCGGGCGGCCCTCCTGCAGGGCGGGACGGATCTTGGCGTAGGCGGCCAGCTCGCGCTCGGCGTCCTTTTTCTTGGCCGGATCCTTGAGCTCCTTCTGGAGCTTTTCCGAGCGCTTGTCCAGGGTTTCCAGGTCCGCAAGGGCCAGCTCCAGGTGGAGCATCTCGATGTCGTCCGTCGGGCTCACCCGGTTGGACACGTGGGGTACTTCGGGGTCCTCGAAACAGCGCACGACATGGGCCAGGACCGCGGAGTCCCGAATATGGGCCAGGAACTGGTTGGCCCCCTCCTTCTTGGAAGCCGCGGAGGCCAGCCCCGCGATGTCCACGAACTCCACCGTAGCCGGCACTTTCTTCCGGGGCTTGAACATCTCCGTAAGCTTATCCAGCCGCGGATCCGGAACCGCGATGATTCCGAGATTGGGGTTCTTGGCGGAGGAGTAGTTGGAAATCTCGGCCTTGACCCGAGTCAGGGCCGTGAAAATCGTGGTCTTGCCGACCGTGGGCAGACCGATGATTCCGCAGTTCAGGGGCATACGCACCTCGCTCCCTGGGGGTCACGGCATTCGATCCGCCGGCTGCCAACCGGATCGGACGGTCTTTCTTGCTCCCCCAGCCTACACCCTAAAGAAAGCTCGGAGGCGAGTCAATGCCGGGCGCTTTCCCCGGCGAACGGTCCCGACGACCCGGTATCCGCAACCTTTACCAAGCCTGTCAAAATCGGATAGCATACTGGCAACTGCCGGATCGGGCCGGTCGCCCGGAACGGCGAATAAACCAAGGAGACGCTCCATGGCTTCCTTCGATTCCCTGTATTCCGCGAACGCCAAGAACATGAAGAAATCCGTCATCCGGGAACTGCTCAAGCTGACCCAGAAACCGGACATCATCTCGTTCGCGGGCGGGCTTCCCGCTCCGGAGACCTTCCCGGTGGAGGACCTGCGGGCCGCCGCCGACATCGTGTTCGTCAAGCACGCCGCCAAGGCCCTGCAGTACGGCACCACCGAGGGGGATACGGACCTGAAGGAGGAGCTGATCAAATTCGAGGCCCGTCAGGGAGTGAAGATCGGCCCGGACCATCTGCTGATCGTTTCCGCCAGCCAGCAGGCCCTGGACATCGCGGCCAAGGTCTTCATCGATCCGGGGGACTACATCATCGGAGGACACCCGACCTACCTGGGCGCCATACAGGCCATCCAGTCCTACCAGGGCCGGGTCCTCGGCATACCCTTCAGCTCGTCCGACGACGGATTCGACATGGACGAGCTCGAGAAGCGTTATGCCGCGGCCGTACGGGAAGGCAAGCGGATCAAGTTCATCTACGTCATCCCGGATTTCCAGAACCCCACCGGCATTTGCTGGAGCGTCGAAAAGCGAAAGGCCCTTCTGGAATTCTCCTACCGGACCGGCCTGCCCGTTGTGGAGGATTCGCCCTACCGGGAGATCCGCTTCCTGGGCAAGACCCTGCCCTCCATCTTCCAGCTGGACCAGGAGGGGGAGAACCGCGGCAATGTCCTCAATTTCAAGACCTTCTCCAAGATCCTGGCTCCCGGGACCCGGATGGGCTGGATCATGGCGGATCCCGAGATGATCGCCAAGTTCGTCGTAGCCAAGCAGGCCATGGATCTTTGCACCAACGTCTTCGCCCAGAAATGGATCGCCGAGTATCTGAAGACCGGCAAGATCTACTCGGTCATAGAGCGGACCTGCGGAATCTACCGGGAAAAGCGGAACTACATGACCGAGATGCTGGAGCGGCACATGCCCAAGAGACCGGACATCTCCTGGACAAAACCCGAGGGAGGCCTGTTCCTCTGGATCCGCCTCCCCGCGGGGATCGACACGGACAAGATGCTGTTGAAGGCGGTGGAGAGGAAAGTGGCCTACGTAGGCGGTTCGTCCTTCTATTTTGACGAACCGGAGCACAACACCATGCGCATCAACTTCTCCTACAGTTCCATCGAGCAGATCGAGGAAGGGGTGAAGCGCCTGGCCCGGGTGGTCGTCGAGGAGATCGCGGGCCTCTGATCCGAGCTTCCGGGACTCCCAAGCCGGGCTCGGAGTCCCGGGAACCCGCTTTCATTTGACGCCGCCGAGTATCGACCCTAGAATAGCCCATGCTGTCCAAACTAGTCAGGCAAACCGCCCTCGGAGCCCTGGCGGGCGCCGCCGTACAATCGTCCTTGATGGCCCTGCTCGCCCCGGGTGTCCCCGCCCTCGCACGGGCAGCATCCGGGCTTGCGGGATTCGCCGTCTTTTTCTTGGCGAGCGTCCTCGCCCTTAGAGCCGGGGTGGACCGGCCCGCCGCGCGCATCGCGGACCGGGTCCGAACCCTGGCGGAGGGCGACCTGGTCGGTCGAATCGGGACCCTGAAGGGCCACGAATCCCTTCGCACTGCCGCCGCGGAACTGGATGAGACCCTGGCGGGCAACTACCAGGTCATCCTTCTGGGCTTGAAGGAGATCACCCGCAGGAACCTGGAAGCCGCCCGAGCCTTCAACGCGGATCTGGATTCCGCCGTCCGGTCCATATCCGCGGCCCGGGATCCCGTCGCGGCCCTGGTGGATAAGGTGGAAAAGCTGTCCGAGCGGCTTGCCGCGGCCGCGTCGGAATCCCGGAACGTCCGGGTGGCCGTCGCCCGGCTTGCCGAGCGGGTCGCGGATCAGGCCGGCGCCGTCGAGCAGTCCAGCGCCGCGATCGAGGAGACCGGGGGGCAAATCGGGGCGATCGCCCGGACCGCCCAGAAGGAAGGCCAGGCGGCCGGGGACCTGGCCCGGGCCGTGGAGCGGGGCGGACAGGGAATCGGGACGGTGGCGGAAATCATCGGAGGGCTCTCCTCGGGAATCGCGGAGGTGGCGGAGCTATCCCGGATGATCAACCAGGTGGCCGCCCGGACGAACCTCCTGGCCATGAACGCCGCCATCGAGGCGGCCCACGCCGGGGAGTACGGCCGGGG
This sequence comes from Treponema sp., assembly GCA_012517645.1. Classification (GTDB taxonomy): domain Bacteria; phylum Spirochaetota; class Spirochaetia; order Treponematales; family UBA12059; genus JAAYUR01. The sequence continues at coordinate 1,068 of JAAYUR010000143.1, read as the reverse complement.
TTTCGCGGTGGTCGCCGAGGAGATCCGGAACCTCGCGGAATCCGCGGGAGAGGGAGCCAAGAAGATCGCCGGAGCCTTGGCGGGCTTTTCGGAGCGCATCCGTTCCGCCTCGGAATCCAACGAAGCCTTGAAAACCCTTTTCGAGGATCTCCGGCGGATTTCGGAGAGCTTCCTGGCGGCCTTCGGCGAGATCTCGGGGGGTACCCAGGAAATCGCGGCCGGAACCGCCCAGATGGTCAAGGCGGTCCAAGAACTGCGGGTCATATCCGTCGAAAACCGGGACGCCTTCGACGAGATCGGCCGCTCCGTGGCAGCCCTGGACCGCATCTTCGAGGAAGCCTCCGGGTTTTTCGAAACCCTCGACCGGGACAAGACGCTTATGGCCGGGGCCTTTGAGGACGCCGCCGGCCGGGTGGAAGCCCTGGGGCGGAGGGGCGGAGAAAGCGAACGAAGTTTTTCGGAGATCGGCTCGGAACTCCGCTACTTCACCCTGGACAAGGGGGAAGAGAACTCCTCCTATCGCCCGGAGATCAAGCGCGTCATCTTCGACCACAAGCGCCGGGTAGTAGCGGGCCGCATGTACCTGGAGGGCCGGCTGGACGCCAAGAACCTGCCCGCCCGAAGCCGTGCCGGGGACTGCCTCCTGGATCCCCTGCTAAAGAGGATCGCCCCTACGCTCCCCGATCAGGCGGAGATGCTGGACAAGCTGGACCGTGCCCACCGGGCCTTCCACGAGGCGTACAACGCCTTCCAGGACGAGTGCCTGCGGACCGGGCCGGACGATGAGGAGCGCCGGACCCGGGCTTCCGCCCTCTTCGATGAGGCGGAACTCCGCTGGAAAGCCCTTTTCGACTATCGGGAAGCGCTCAACATGGTGCTGGAGAAGGCGGGCGGATAAGAATGGATCCCCAATCCGCGGCGGACCGATGTCCGGTGCGAAGGAAAGACGCCCGCCGATAGGGACGGGCGTCTTTCCTTTTTTTTTGACTCATGGAACCGGCGGCGCTGAAGGTTCTAGACGGCGGCCTTGCCCGCCTCGATGGCCTTCAGGTTCATCTCTATGAACTT
>JAAYUR010000337.1 GCA_012517645.1 Treponema sp. | reverse complement strand
TCCGCGGGGGTCGAGACCAGGATGGTGGGAGCCTCGATATCCTTGGCGCTGAGCACGATTTCGTCCGTGATGGGGTTCGGACAAGCGACCAGGACCAGAGCCTGGATCAAAACGACGGTCGAGAGGGCGAAGGGCCGAAAGAATCCGGACATGTCCCACCTCCTCCGGGAGGGAAAACCTTACTAAACATATTATATTACTAGTTTGATAATTTTCAAAGAACCCCGGAAACTTCCCCCGCGAGTCGATTCGCATCCAAATACTGACGCCTCCTGGGAAAATCAGTATGCTTATAGAAAGTCAACTGGAAGGTCAAAAAGGAGTGGATCCCCATGAGCTACAAGAAGCATCCGACTCTTCTGATCGTTCTTCTTTCCGCCCTCGCCGTTTTTTCCGCCTGCAGTCCCAAGCCTCCCGCGACACCGGTGACCGTCGCCACCATGGTGGACTCCGAGGGAGCGGTCCTGGGCAAGGGGATGATCCTGCTCCTGGAGTCCAAGGGGATCCCGGTGGTCGACAAGGTCGGGTTCGGTACCCCGGACATCCTGCGCAAAGCCCTGGTCGCCGGGGAGGTGGACCTGGTGGTGGACTACACGGGCTCGGGGCAGTATTACCACGAGGATCTCGACTCGGCGGTCTTCAACGACCCGGTCAAGGGCTACGAGCTGATCCGGGACGTGGACAAGAAGAGGCACGATCTGGTCTGGCTGTCCCCCGCCAAGGCGAACAACACCGAAGCCCTGGCGGTGCTCCGGGACTTCGCCCGGGCGAACGGACTGCGGTCGATGAAGGACCTGGCCGCCTACGTGAACGCGGGCAAGCCGGTCAAGCTGATCTGCGCGGTGGGGTTCGCGGAGAACCCCCTGGGACTGCCCGGGTTCGAGAAGGCCTACGGCTTCAAGCTCCGGAAGGACCAGCTGATCCTCCTGGAGAGCGGCAACACAGCGCAGATGCTCAAGGCCCTGGTGGACGGCACCGACGGGGTGAACGTATCCCTGGTGTACGGGACCGACGGGGCCCTGGACAAGATGAACGTCCTGGTCCTGGAGGATCCGGAAAACGTCCCCCCCGTGTACCTCCCGACCCCGATCGTCCGGGGAACGGTCCTGGAGAAGAACCCCGCCCTCAAGGACCTGTTCACGGCCTTCTTCGAGTCCCTGGACCTGGTCACCCTCCAGCGCCTGAACGCCCGGGTGGCCTTCGACGGGGAGGATCCGAAGGAGGTCGCCCGGTCCTACCTGAAGGAGCGCGGGCTCCTCAAGGACTGACGGTCCCGGGGTCCTTGTTCCCGAAATGTCCGTCGACTGGATAACCCTTGCGGGGGCGGCGGGAGGGTTCTTGTCCGCCGCCCTCTTGCCCTTCCTCAGCCTCCGGCCCAACCGCATCCTGGAGGGGGTTCCCCGGGGACTCTTGGAATCCCTGGGACCCGGCGCGGGGATCGTGCTGGGAGCCCTGTCCGCCGCCGGAATCCTGGCGGTCCTGCGCGGACGGCGTCCGGGGCTCGACGCTCCGGGAGCCCTCCTCTCCGGCGCGGGTCTGGCCGCCCTCCTTCCCCTGGCGGGAGCCGCGGCGGGACGGCTGGCCGGGGGGTCGCCGGTCGCCCGGGTTTCCGCGGGGCCGGGGCTCTGGCTGGCCGCCGCGGGCCTGGGAGTCGCCCTCTTCTCCTTCACCCGCCGCCTCCCGTCGCGTTCTCCCGCCCGGATCGCGTCCCTCCTGGCCGTGCCCGCCGCCGCGGCC
>JAAYUR010000344.1 GCA_012517645.1 Treponema sp. | reverse complement strand
CGGGGCAACGTGGACGACGCGATCGTCGAGATCGTTGACATGAGCGCAGCCGAGGAAATGAGGAAGGACCTTGACGCTGCGGCCGAAGCCTCCATCGATGACGCACCGGTTGTCAAGCTAGTCAACGGCCTTCTTGACCAGGCGGTCCGAGAGGCCGCTTCCGATCTCCATATCGAACCCTTCGAAAAGTCCTCCAGGGTGCGCTATCGGGTCGACGGGAACCTCTTCGACGCGCTGGACTTTCCGCGAAACCTCCATCCGGCGGTCATCTCCCGCCTGAAGATCATGGCGAACATGGACATTTCCGAGAAGAGGCGTCCCCAGGACGGACGCATTCTCCTCAAATTCCAGGACAGGAAGGTGGACCTGCGCGTTTCCTCGCTTCCGACGATCTACGGGGAAAAGATGGTCATGCGCGTCCTCGACCAGGCCTCCAGCGCCGTCGGCCTGGAGCGGATCGGCCTCCTGGACGAGGACCGGGCCGCCCTCGAGAGCATCATCAGCAAACCCTACGGCATGATGCTCGTTACCGGCCCGACGGGAAGCGGGAAATCCACGACTCTCTACTCGGTCCTGGAAAAAATCAACGAACCGGAATCCAACCTGATTACCGTCGAAGACCCGGTGGAATACATGATCCCGGGGATTAACCAGGTCCAGATCAACGAGAAGGCGGGGCTGACCTTCTCGGACGCCCTGAGGTCAATCCTGCGGCAGGACCCCGACAAGATCATGGTGGGGGAGATCCGCGACACGGAAACGGCCCAGCTGGCGGTCCGCGCCGCCCTGACCGGGCACCTTGTCCTTTCTACGCTCCACACCAACGACGCCCCAAGCGCGGTCATCCGCCTGAACGACATGGGCGTGGCGCCCTTTTTGATCTCCTCGTCCGTCATCGGGGTCATTGCCCAGCGTCTCATCCGCAAGCTATGCCCGGCCTGCAAGGAGGCTTTTGAACCGGGTCCGAACCTCTGCCGGGAGTATGGCATCCCCGAGGGTTCACGAATCTACAAGCCGGCCGGATGCGAGCAGTGCCGCTGGAGCGGGTACAAGGGACGCACCGCGGTTTTCCAGATCATGACCATCAATGACGAAATCCGAAGGCTGATCGCCGATCAGGCCCAGGCCCGTGAAATCGAGGCAGCCGGCCTCAGAAACGGCATGAGGACCCTGAGGGACGCCGGTCTGCTGAAGGTCCTCGAGGGTGTCTCCAGCATGGAGGAAGTGCTCCAGGAAACGACGATCAACTGATCCGGCCGCCTGGAACTGGAAAATGAAGGAAAGAGGTGAGCACCCGTGGCCTACGAACAGAGCATCCACACCCTGCTGAACGAGGTAATCAGGAGAAACGCCAGCGACCTTCACCTGAGCGTCAACCTCCCGCCGGCCCTGCGTATCGACGGTGACCTCCATTACATCGGCGGCCCCGCGACCCTCACGAACGAGGATATCCGGCGCATGGTCACAGAGGTCCTCACACGGCAGAAGCTGGCCCAGTTCGAAGAGGAGTGGGAACTGGACTTCAGCTTCACGTTCAAGATCCCCGGCGGGGAAAGCGCCCGTTTCCGCGGGAACTGCTTCTTTGAAAGGGGAAGCCTTGCCGCCGCGTTCCGCATGATCCCCACCCAGGTCAGGAGCACTCAGCAGCTCATGCTCCCCAAATGCCTTGACGAAATGGCGACGAAACAGAGAGGGATCTTCCTGGTCACGGGACCGACCGGCTCCGGGAAAAGCACGACGCTCGCCGCGATCATGCAGCAGATCAACACCACCCGGCGCTGCCATGTCATCACGATCGAGGACCCGATCGAGTACCTGTTCAAGTCGGAGAAAGCCATCATCCAGCAGCGGGAGGTCGGCCTTGACACCCGTTCCTTCGCGAACGCCCTGAAACGGGTACTGCGGCAGGATCCGGACGTGATCATGATCGGCGAGATGCGGGACCTGGAAACGATTTCTTCCGCCATCACCGCCGCGG
>JAAYUR010000354.1 GCA_012517645.1 Treponema sp. | reverse complement strand
GCCGAGACCCTGCGGCGCATGGCCCAGCACGACGTCCTGACGGGACTTCCCAATCGGGCTCTTTTCTCGGAGCTCCTAGGAAAGGCCCTGGCCGTCACCCGGAGGGAGAAGAAGAAGCTGGCCCTCCTGTACATCGACCTGGACGACTTCAAGCCCGTGAACGACAACTACGGCCATGCCGCCGGGGATTCGGTGCTGCGGGAGACCGCTCGGAGGATCGAACGCGCCCTCCGGGAATCCGACGGCGCCGGCCGGCTCGGGGGGGACGAGTTCGCCGCCTTCGCCCTCGGGATCCGCCGCAGGGCGGACGCGGAGTCGGTGGCCGCCAAGGTGCGGTCCGCGGTCGCGGCGTCGGTCGACCTAGGGGACGCCGAGATCTCCGTCACCGCCAGCGTCGGGGCCGCGGTCTACCCGGACGACGGCACGGACGAAGAGAGCCTCCTTCGCAAGGCCGACGAAGCCATGTACCGGGAAAAGCAGAGGCGGTCCCGGGACCGGCGAACGGAAGAGTGACGGGGTATACGGGCCCTTGTGCCCCGAGCCGTCCCGAAGTTGTCCACATGACCTTCCAGCGTTATCGCACCCGCTCAATTTGATAATCCCTCGTTCATGAATTAGGATTCAAGAAAGGGAGTACATGGATGTCCGTACGCAGGATACCTTTTATCCTTATGCTCGGAACGGCCGTTGCCTGCCTGTCCGCCCAAGTCCAGACCCTAAGCCTGGTGACGGACGACGTCTACCCCCGCTCCACCCCGGACGGCCGGGGCTTCGAGGACCTGATCCTGAAGGAAGCCTTCCGCCGGGTCGGGATTTCCATCCGGACAAGCCAGCTGCCCTCGGAGAGGGCCTTGATCAACGTGAACCAAGGGATCGACGACGGCCTGTACGTCAAGATCGCGGGCGTCGAGGCCGGGTACCCCAATCTGGTCCGGGTGCCCGAGCCGGTCTGCGATTACGAGTTCGCGGCGTTCGGCCGGGATCCCTCCTTGAAGATCACCGGATACCCGAGCCTGGCTTCCTACAGTATCGCGTTTATCCGGGGATGGAAAAACCCCGAGGCGGCCACCGCGGGGATGAAATCCGTCACTCGGGTCAAGGACGACCAAGCCCTCTTCGAAATGCTTCTTGACGGTCGAGTCGACCTCATCGTGTACGAGTCCCTCCAGGGACGGCTATGGATACGGAACCACGGTCTCACGGGAATACATCAGATCGGACCTCCCCTGGCGACCAGCGAGATGTTCCTCTACCTAAACGCCCGACATAGAGATCTTGTGCCACGACTTGCTGCCGCCCTGAGGGACATGAAGGCGGACGGAACCTGGAGCCAGATAATTCATTCCGTAGTCGGGAATCCATAACACCGTGCGCAGTGGGATCGGTCCGCGGGCGTTCAGAAGTATGGTTCTCGCATGCATGATCCTGGTGATTCTTGCGGCAACCCTGCAATACATCGGGAGATATTACGGCCGGACGGAATCCGCGATAATGGCCATAGAGAACCTTCGCAAAGCCCAGACGCCGGCTCTTCTATCGGCCCTCTGGAGTTCGGACACCGAACAACTCCGGATACTCGTGGAAGGCATGGGCCTCTACCCCTACATCAATTTCATATCCGTTACGGACCAGCAGGGCCGCATTTTCTTCGCCGGAGGCATGAAGGACACAAGCAGGACCGAACGCCATGTTTTGAGATATCCGTATGCGGGGCGCGAGATTCCTCTGGGAACCCTGGACTTCCAGATCGACACGGAACGACTCGCCGCCGACGTTCGCTCCGAGATTCTGCTATCCCTCGGTGTACAATCCTTGTTGATGATTCTGGCGTCCTTGCTGACCTTCCTGCTGTTCGAACGCATGGTAACCCGCCATCTCGGCAGGCTCGCGGAACACCTGAACAGCTTCGTCCCCGGGAAGGCCCGCGCTCCCCTGCGACTTAGCAAGCGCCCCCGGGGTGACGAACTGGATTTGCTGGCCGACTCGTTGAACACCCTGGAGCGGAGTTTGTTGGAAGCCCGGGCGGAAGAGACCCGGGCGCTGGAAAACCTCCGGGAAAGCGAAAGCGCGCTCCGGCAATCCCTACGGGAAAAGGAGATCCTGCTGCAGGAAGTCTACCACCGGACCAAGAACAACATGCAGGTCATCGCGTCCCTCCTGGAGATGCAGGCCATGATGTCCGAGGATGCGACAACCCAGGAGACCCTCAAAGAGATGGTGGGCCGGATCAGATCCATGGCATTGGTGCACAAGAAGCTCTACGAGTCCAAGGATCTATCCCGGATCGACCTGGGCGAGTACGTCGGGGAGCTTGTGGATGGTATTCGCAGCGGGTTCCTCCGGTCCGGAACGGGCGTGGAAATTCAGGTGGAAGCGGAGCGGGGAATCGTGTCCCTTCTGGATACGGCCATTCCCTGCGGCCTCGCCTTGAACGAGTTGATCGTGAACTCCTTGAAACACGCCTTTCCCGCAAACCGCTCGGGTTCCATCCGGGTAGGACTCGGGAGACGGGAAGACGGAACCATCGAGGTTCGGGTTGAGGACGACGGGATCGGACTGCCCCCGGGGTTCGATATAGAACGGAACGGCCGGCTCGGGCTTCGCACCGTGGTATCCCTTATCGAGTACCAGCTGCACGGAACCCTGGAGTACCATTTCGGAGAGGGGACGGTCTGGATCAACGCCTTCAAGGGCGACCTCTACCAGTCCCGGGTATAGGGGAGCGCCGACAACAGCTTTCCGACATCGGCCCGCCCAAGGGCGTCCCAAGGACTATCGATCCCGCGCCGAGTTTCGTTCCGCCTCGATTTGGTCGATCAGCGAAAACAGTTCCTCCGATGAAATCGGCTTGGACAGGAACCCCGCCACGCCGGCCTCCTCGCGAAGCTGCCGGATCTCGTCCTCGTCGGTTTTTCCGGATACCAGGATCGAGCGGAGCTCCGGGTGAGACGCGTGGAGGGTACGGACGAACTCGTCCCCGGACATTCCGGGCATCAGCCGGTCGGAGATAAGAACGGCCAGACCGGCCCCCTCGGAATCGAGCCGTTTTACGACCTCCAGCCCTTCCGCGGCGGAGGAAGCCCGTTCGTACCGGTACCGACTCCCGTACCTGCGCTGGAGAAGCGTGACCAGGTGCAGGAGGATGATGCCCTCGTCATCCACACAGAGAATGACCTCGGGGGAG
>JAAYUR010000357.1 GCA_012517645.1 Treponema sp. | reverse complement strand
GCGGCGGTGCGCCTGCTGCGCATCCCCGCTCCCCTGCCCTAGGCGGGTACCCAGGAGAGCCGCGTGAGCCGCGCCTTCGTGGATGAAGCATCCTCGGACTCCCGGGACGAGGACGCCCCGGAGTACAAGTTCCCCCTGCCCCCGGGGGCCCGCAACTACGTGACCCCCGAGGGCGCCGACCGCCTCCGGTCGGAGCTCCGGGACCTGGAAGCCGGGGAGCGTCCTTCCCTGGCCGCGGAAATCCTGCGGCTTTCCCGGGACCCCGCGAACTCGGACGCCCTGGCCACGGCCCGGCGCCGTCTGGCCCGGGTCGAGCGCCGGATCGAGTACCTTTCCCGCATGGCCGGGCTCGCGGAAGTAGTGCACCGCCCCCCTTCGGGCTACGATCGGGTGAGGTTCGGAGCCCGGGTCACCCTTCGGGACGGATCCGGAGCCCTCTCGACCTTCCGGATCGTGGGGGTGGACGAATCCGATCCCGACGCGGGCCTGGTCGGTTGGACCGCCCCCCTGGCCCGGGCCCTGATGGGGAAGGCCCCGGGGGAAGCCGCCGCTGTCGTGCTGCCCGAAGGGGAATCGACGGTGACCATAGTCTCGGTGGAATAAGGCGAAGACTCGAGCCGGCGTACCGGAACGTTTCTGTTCCGGGATCGCTTCTTTTCCTTGACAGGCCGCCTGGCGGAACCTAGAGTGAAATCCCATGAAGCTGACGTATTCCGTCTGCAATGAGCTCTTCGGGGACCTGCCCCTTCCCCGGGCGGCCCGGGTCATCCGGGAATCCGGGTACTCGGGCATCGAGTTCTCGCCCTATACGATCTTCGGGGATTTCTCCCCCGCTGCGGTCCGGCACGGACTCGCGCAAGCCCGGGCGGTCCTGGACGGAGAGGGTCTTTCCTTCGCGGGCTTTCACTGGCTCCTGGCCAAGCCCGAGGGACTCCACCTGGCCTCTCCGGACCCAGGGATCCGCAGGCGGAGCGTGGACCACCTCAAGTTCCTGGCGGAATGCGCCGGAGAGCTCGGCGGAGGCCCCCTGATCCTGGGCTCCCCGCGCCAGCGGGGGAGTCTTCCCGGCGTATCCAAGGCCGAGGCGGAGGCAGCCCTGGATGAGGCTCTGCGGGAGGCGGGACCCTCGGTCGGGGCCGCGGGGTGCTCCCTGATCCTGGAGTCCCTGTCCCCCGAACAGACCGACGTGGTCAACACCCTGGCGGAAGCCGTCCGGCGAGCCCGGGCCGCGGGGAGCTCCGCGGTGAGCTCCATGTTCGATTTCCGCAACCTGTCCTGCGAAGCCGAGACCTGGGAGGTCCTCCTGGACCGGCATTTCGGGGACATCCGCCATGTCCACGCCAACGAGATCGACGGCCGGGCTCCGGGTACCGGGACTTCCGACTACCTGCCGGCCTTCCGGATCCTCCTTTCGCGAGGATACCGCGGCTGGGTGAGCGTGGAGATCTTCGAGGTTCCGGCGGATCCCGGGGCGACGCTTCGAGGCTCGATGGACCTGTTCAAGCGGCTGGAAGAGGAGGGATCCCGATGAAGTTCGGAATAGTCGGCACGGGCTTGATCGCGGAGTTCCACGCCCGGGCGATCGGGGAGATCCCGGGGGCGACCATCGTCGCGTGCCTGGACGCGGTTCCCGAGAGAGCCCGATCCTTCGGGGCCAAGCACGGGTGCCGGGCGTACGGGGACCTCCCGTCCTTCCTGGCCGACCCGGAGATCGAGATCGTAAACGTATGTTCCCCCTCGGGAGCCCACCTGGAATCGGCGATCCCCGCGGCGGAATCGGGCAGGCACCTGATCGTGGAGAAACCCCTGGAGATCACCGTGGAACGCTGCATGCGGATCGTCGAGGCTGCGGATCGGGCGAGGGTGGTTCTCTCCGGGATCTTCCCCTCCCGCTTTTTCGAAGCCGCCCGGACGGTCAAGGAAGCGCTGGACTCGGGCCGGTTCGGGAAGCTCACCATGGGCAGCGCCTACGTAAAATGGTGGCGGGAGCAGTCCTACTACTCCGGAAGCGGGTGGAAGGGCACCAAGGCTATGGACGGAGGCGGTGCCTTGATGAACCAGTCCATCCACGCCGTCGACCTCCTACTCTGGTATATGGGCAAGGTCAAGCGGGTCAGCGCCTTCACGGGCGTGGCCGGGCATACGGGGCTGGAGATCGAGGACAACGCGACCGCGGCCCTGGAGTTCGAGTGCGGGGCCCTGGGAGCCGTCCAGGGCTCCACCGCCGTCTGGCCGGGTTTCCTAAAACGGGTCGAGGTACTGGGCACCGAGGGGAGCGCCATCCTGGAGGAAGAGAGCCTGGCCTTCTGGCGCTTCGTCCGGGAGGTCCCCGCGGACGAGGAGACCCGGGCACGCTTCGCCTCGAGCACCTCCACGGGAGGCGGGGCCTCGGACCCCTCGGCCATCGGCCATCGGGGGCATCGCCTCCAGATCGAGGACGTCCTGGGTGCGATCCGGGAGGGCCGCAGGCCCTCGGTGGACGGGATCGAGGCTACCCGGGCGGTGGCCTTGATCCAAGCCGTCTACGAGAGCGCGGAAACCGGGCGTCCCGCGGTTCCCGCGGATCCGGCTTGAGAGCCCGGGAAAGGCGGGACCGGATGGGAGTGTGTTCGATGCGTCTTTCGGGGTTTGCGGACGAGGCCGCGGACACGGCGGAAGGGCAGGTCCGGGTCACCCGGGCGCTCGGGTGGAAGTGGATCGAAGCGCGGAACGTGGGGGGGGTCAACGTCCATGATCTTCCGGACCGGGACTTCGAGGCCTTCCGGGCCTCCCTGGAGGCCGCCGGGATCGGAGTCTGCTGCCTGGGCTCGAGCATCGCCAACTGGGGACGGAGCGTGGACGAGGACTTCGCAGAGTCCCTGGCGACCGCCCGCCGTGCCGCGGACCGGATGGAAGCCCTGGGCACCCGGCTGGTGCGGATCATGAGCTACGCGGTCCTGGTCGATTCGGAGGGCAACCCCCTCGGGGATCAAAAAAAGGTCCGACGCTTCGAGCGGCTCCGGGAGCTCTGCGGGGTGTTCACGGAACGGGGCATGATTCCGGTCCATGAGAACTGCTTCAACTACGGGGGCATGGGGGTGGAGAACACCCGGGAGCTGCTCGCCGAGGTTCCCGGGCTCAAGCTCGTCTTCGACACGGGGAACCCCGCCCTGACCCCGGACTTCTCCAAGCCCAGGCCTCGGCCCAACCAGGACTCCTGGGCTTCCTGGACGGCCCTGCGGGACCATGTGGTCCACATACACGTCAAGGACGGGTGGCGGGACCCCGCCACGGACAAGGAGACCTACGTCTACCCCGGCGAAGGACCGGCCCGGGTCCGGGACATCCTGGCTGACTGCGCGGCCCGGGGCTGGTCGGGCTGGCTATCCATAGAGCCCCACATGGCCGTCGTCTACCACGACCCCTCGGTGAGCTCTCCCGAGGCGGCCCGGGAAGCGGTGTACCTCGAGTACGGACGCCGTCTGGAGGCGTTGCTCTCCGGTCTGGGGCTGGAGGTCCGGGACGGCGAAGCCCGGACTCCCGGCGGCGGGCGATGAAGGCCCGGTTCGACCCGCCCCTTCGGGTCTTTTCCGTGGACCGTCTGGAAGTCCGGGTCTACCCGGACCGGAGGGCCCTGGGGGCGGCGGCCGCCGCGGATTGCGCCCGGGCGATGCGGGAGGTCCTTTCGGCCCGGCCGCGATGCCGGATGGTCTTCGCCGCGGCCCCTTCCCAGAACGAGGTGTTATCCGGGCTCCGGGAGGCGGAAGGGATCGACTGGCCCCGGGTGGAGGCCTTCCACATGGACGAGTACCCCGGTCTTCCCGCCGGGGACTCCCGGCGCTTCGGCTTCTTTTTGAGGGAAGCCCTCTTTTCCCGGGTACCCCTGGGCCGGGTCGAATACCTGGCTCCCGTGCCCGTCCTCGCAGGCCCCGACCTCCGGCGGGAGGCCGACCGGTACGCCGCCCTCCTGTCCGAGGCTCCCGTAGACCTGGTCTGCCTGGGGGTCGGGGAGAACGGCCACATCGCCTTCAACGATCCGGGTGTCGCGGACTTCTCGGATCCCCGGACGGTAAAGGAGGCGGAGCTGGATCCCGCCTGCAGGGCCCAGCAGGTCCACGACGCTTGCTTTTCCTCCCTGGACGAGGTCCCCCGGATCGCCCTGACCCTCACCGTCCCGGCCCTCCTATCCGGAGGACGTCTGTTCTGCGCGGTCCCGGGCCCCGCCAAGGCCCGTGCCGTGAACCGAATGCTCACGGGCCCGGTATCCCCCGACTGTCCGGCCTCGGCCCTGCGTAGGCACCCGGCCTGCGTCCTGTACCTGGACACCGATTCCGCGGGAGCCCTGCCGTGAGCGGCCCCCGACGCGTCCTGATCCGCGGCGGTATTCTCGTCACCCCCAGCCTGGTCCTGCCGGGAGGCGCCGTCCTTGTGGAGGATTCCCGGATAGCCGCCGTCTTTCCGGACGAGCGGGAGACCCGGACCTGGGTGGAAGCCCGTCCCGGCGCCGTGGAAATCCTGGACGCCCGGGGGGACTACGTCCTGCCCGGCTTCCTGGATCTCCACTGCCACGGCGGGGGCGGCTTCGACTTCATGGACGGGGACCCCGAGAGCGTGGTGGGAACCGCCCGGTCCCACCTGGAACACGGAACCACCTCGATCCTGCCCACAACCCTGGCAAGCTCCCGCCCGGCCCTGGACGCCTGCCTGTCCGCCTTCCGCAGGGCCAAGGGCGAGCCGGGCTGTCCGGACTTCCTGGGTCTCCATCTGGAGGGCCCCTATTTCTCCCAGGCCCAGCGGGGCGCCCAGGACCCGGCGCATATCCGGGATCCCGATCCCGCCGAATACCTGTCCATCCTGGACTCCTCGGACGACATCGCCCGGTGGACCCTGGCGCCGGAGCTTCCCGGAGCCCTGGACATGGCGGCCGAACTCGTGCGAAGGGGGATCCTTCCTTCCATCGGCCACAGCGACGCGACCCTGGAAGAGACCTTCCGGGCCTTCGACGCGGGTTTCACCCTGGTCACCCACCTGTACTCCGCCATGTCCACGGTCAAACGCGTGGGAGGATACCGTGTCCCCGGCGTCCTGGAGGCGGCCTGGCTGCTGGACGGCCTGTACGTGGAGCTGATCGCGGACGGGCGACACCTGCCGCCTTCCCTGCTCCGGCTGGCCCGGAAGATCAAGGGGCCCGACCGCTGCTGCCTGGTCACCTACGCCATGCGGGCCGCGGGCCTTCCGGACGGCACCTACCCCCTGGGAGCCAAGGACGGGGGCCAGTCCGCGGTCGTTCGGGAGGGAGTGGCGTGGATTCCCGACGGCACGGCCTTCGCGGGGAGCGTGGCCACCGCGGAGCGGCTGTTCGCGACGGCGGTCCGGGACGCCGGATTCCCCCTAGCGGAGGCCGCGTCCATGTGGACCCTCGCGCCCGCCCGGGCGATCGGCGCGGAGGGGCGGAAGGGCAGCCTGGCGCCGGGCAAGGACGCGGACATCGTGACCCTGAGCCCCGAATTCGAGACCCGTTTGGTCCTCTCCCGCGGACGGACGGCCCGGCCGGCCTACGGAGCCGCCGTAGGATGACCCGGATATGGAGAACGCCATGGAAACCTGGAACCTGCCGACCTTCAAGACCGAGGAAGAGCTCGAAACGTACATGTCCGAGCCGACGGCCCGGGTAGTGGAGGAGTTCCGGGAACACCCCGGAGACCTGGCCATCCTGGGGATCGGCGGCAAGATCGGGATAACCCTGGGCATGATGGCCGCCCGGGCCCGGGACGCCGCGGGAACCCAGTCCCGGATCCTCGGGGTCTCCCGCTTTTCCGACAAGGCGGCCCGGGCCCGCCTGGAACAGGCCGGGGTGGAATGCCTGACCTGCGACCTATTGGACCGGAACGCCGTGGAGCGTCTGCCGGACGCCCCCCGGGTCGTCTTCATGGCGGGCAGGAAGTTCGGCACCTCCGGATCCGAGGAGACGACCTGGGCCATGAACACCGTGGTTCCCGCCTACGTCGCGGAACGGTACCGTTCCTCAAGGATCGTGGCCTTTTCCACGGGCTGCGTGTACGACTTCGTGACCCCCTACTCGGGGGGTTCCGCGGAATCCGACCCTCCCAGGCCCGTGGGGGATTACGCCCAGTCCGCCCTGGGGCGGGAACGGGTCTTCCAGCACTTCGCCGTGGCCGAGGGCACCCGGGTCTGCATTCTCCGGCTGAACTACGCCATCGATCCCCGGTACGGGGTCCTCCACGACATAGCCCGTAAGGTCGCCTCGGGGGAGCCCGTAGACCTATCGGTGGAGAACTTCAACTGCATCTGGCAGGGGGACGTGCTGGAGCGCACCCTGCTTTCCTTCCGGCTCGCGGCCAGTCCGGCCTTCGTCCTGAACCTGACGGGTCCGGAGACGGCTTCGGTGCGCAGGACCGCCGCGGAGTTCGGCCGCCTTCTTGGAAAGGAACCGGTCTTCCGGGGGAGCGGAGAGGGCGGCCGGGCCTACCTGAACGACGCGGGCCTCTCCTTCCGGCTCTTCGGCTATCCCCGGGTGCCCCTGGCCGAGATGATCCGCATGCAGGCGGACTGGATCGCCTCGGGGGGAGCTTCCCTGGGAAAGCCGACCCATTTCGAGACCACCGACGGAACCTACTAGGACGGAGGGACGCGGCATGCATAGATCGGAAATCCCGGCGGGACTCCTGGAAACCCTGCGGAAGGGAACGGCGATCCCCGCCATTCCCCTGGCCCTGGACGCGGACCGGCGCTTCGATCCGCGGCGCCAACGGGCCCTGGTGCGGTACTACATCGACGCCGGGGCGGGGGGCATCGCGGCGGGGGTCCACACGACCCAGTTCGAGATCCGGGATCCCCGGCACGGACTTTTCCGCCCCGTGCTGACCGAGGTCTCCGCGGCGATCGACGGGTGGTGCGCCCGGCGGGGACGGCCGGTCCTGAAGGTGGGCGGGGTCTGCGGTCCCACCGCCCAGGCCCTCGAGGAGGCGGAGTTCCTGGTCTCCGAGGGATACCATGCGGGGCTATTGAGCCTGGCGGGACACGGGGAAGACTCGGACGAAGAGCTTCTCGCCCACGTGCGAAAGACGGCGGAGGTGATCCCGGTCATCGGGTTCTATCTCCAGCCCGCCGTGGGGGGGCGGATACTCTCATACGAGTTCTGGCGGGGCCTCTGCGAGATCGAGAACGTCATCGCGATCAAGATGGCGCCCTTCAACCGATACCGGACCTTCGACGTCGTACGGGCGGTGGCGGAATCCGGCCGGGCGGACGAGATCGCCCTGTACACCGGGAACGACGACAACATCGTGGTGGACCTCCTCACGGAGTACGCGATCCGTACGTCCCGAGGGATCCGACGACTCCGGATCGTGGGAGGGCTCTTGGGCCACTGGAGCGTATGGACCCGCCGGGCCGCGGAGCTGTTGCGGGAGGCCCGGGACCTGTCGGAGGCGGGGGCGCCGATACCCCAGGCCCTGCTGACCCTGGCCCAGGAGGTTACGGACGCCAACGCGGCGGTCTTCGACGCCGCCCACAACTTCGAGGGCTGCATCCCCGGCATCCACGAGGTGCTCCGGCGACAGGGGTTCCTGGCGGGGATCTGGTGCCTCAATCCGGAGGAGGACCTGTCCCCCGGGCAGGCCGAGGAGATCGACCGGGTCTGTCGGTCCTATCCCCACCTCACGGACGACGAGTTCGTGGCCGCGCACCTTCCGGAATGGCTGTCCGATTAACCGGTAAACCCTTTCAGGAATTAACCACGGAGCGCACGGAGGACACGTCCGGATGGCTGCGCCATCCGGACGGCGCCGAAGCTCGCTTCGGCGATCTATTTGAGTCGCAATCGACGAAGACCGAAGGGCTTCGTCGCCGCGAGCCGGACGAACGTCCGGCTCGCGCGTCTCCGTGGTGAATCCAGAAATTCAAGCCGCCGCGCTCTTCCGGAAGATCTTCGCAAGAAGGGACCGGAACCACTTTGCCCGGCCCAGGACGATGATCAGGGTCAAAAGGCCCAGGACCACGCAGATGGGCCGGGTGAAGAAGGGGGCGATGTTCCCGTCCGAAAGGATCAGGGAGCGCCGCAGGTTCTTGTCCAGGATATCCCCCAGGATGATGCCCAGGACCAGGGGAGCCATGGGGTAGTCCATCTCCCGGAGGATATAGCCCAGAATCCCGAACACGATCATGATCCCGACGTCGAACAGCCGGGCCTGGAGGGCGAAGGAGCCCACCACGCAGAGGATGAAGATGACCGGCATCAATTTCTGCCTGGGAACCTGGAGGATCTTGACCAGGGGGCGCACCATGGAAAGGCCAAGCACGAACATCATGATCGTTGCCAAGAGCACCATGGCCACGACCTCGTAGATGAAGCTCGGAAACTCGATCATGATGAGGGGTCCGGGCCGTACGCCGTG
>JAAYUR010000212.1 GCA_012517645.1 Treponema sp. | reverse complement strand
CGTGACTTTGTCGATCTCGCGCTTCAGGGATGCGAGCCTTCTCTCGTCGATCTGGGTGGTCTCGTAACAGGCTCGCTGCACCTTCTCGAACCCGTACTGGGGCAAAAGAGCGTAGAGGGCGGATCTGGAATCCTCGCTTCCGGGATCGCATACTACGGCTACAAACATATCGATATGGTATAGGAATGAGCCCTTCGTGTCAAAGGAAAGATACAATCCGCCGGCCGGCCTATGGCGCGAGCCCGTTCCTTCCGATACTATACTATCATGGTGCGTAGAAATATCCCCGCCGTCGCATTCCTACTCGCCGCGGCCGCGGCCCTCTCCGGACAGACTCCCCCGGTTCCCAAGGAGTCCCCGGTCCTTCCCGCGCCGGCCCCGGAGGAGAGGATTTTCGCCCCCTTCCCCCTGCGCATCCGCGTCGGGATCCGGCCCGAGGGCGTCCTGGTGACCTGGGAGGAGGCCGCCGATCCGCCGGAGGGGTATACGGTCTATCGTTCCGAAGCCCCCATCGATCGGGGGTCCTTTCCGGGAGCCCTGCGCATCGCGGATCTTCCCTCGGGATCCGTGGAGTATCTAGACGTGCCTCCGGACTCCCGGGGATACTATTACGCGGTCCTGGGCCGGACCCGTCAGGGCGGCATCTACGAGGTATTCATTCCCCTCAAGAACGTGAGTATCGCGCCCGTCTCGTTCGAACCGGTCGCCGCTCCGGCTCCGAAGCCCGAGCCCCCGGAACCCGCTCCGGAGCCCCCTCCCGTAGTCCAAGCCTCGTTGGATCGGGACGGCATTCGGATAACCTGGGAACCCATCCGGATCGGCCGCAGGGTGGTCCTGTACCGGTCCCCGACCCCGATACGCTCGCTCCCGGACCTGCTCGGCGCGTCCTGGGTGGCCAGCGTGGAGGAATCCGAGGCGGGCATCCTGGACTTCCCGGTCCCGGGAATCGGCTACTATTACGCCCTGGTCGACGAAGAGGGTCTGCGTTCCGGAAGCCCCGTCCTCGCGGCGGGACGCAACGTCACCACGGCAAGCGCGTCGGTTCCCGCGGGCCTGTACCGGATCGGCCTGCCCCAGATCCCCTACGCGTCCCGATCCCTCCCCCTGCCCTATCTCGCCCTTACCCGGGGTGTAACGGCGGGTTCCGAGGCCTTGTCCGGAGGCCTTCCCGTTCCGCCTGACGCACCCCTGAAGCCGGAAACCCGGAAGGCCGTGGCCCGGATACTACGAAGCGAAGCGCTCCCTCCGGCATCTCCTCCGGAACTGCGGATCCTCCCGGAGGATTTGGAAGCAACGGCGGCGGGAGGCGAGGAATACACCCTGCGAACCATCGTGCGGGACCGCCTCGCGAAGAAGGATTGGAAGGGAGCCTCGGACGAATTGGCGCGCTACCTCTCCCTGAATCGCAGTCCCGGTGCCGCCGCGCGCGCCCGTTTCTATAGAGGCCAGGCCCTTGCGTACTCCGGGGAATACCGGGAGTCCTTTTTCGAATTTCTGCTGGCCCAGGACATCCTTTACCTTCCATCCAACCAATGGATCGATTGGCTGCTTGACAGGATGAGGCTTAAGAGTCCGACGGACGGCATGTAGCGATCCCGGATCCCGGCCGGTTCAGACCTTGTCGTACAAGGCTATGATCCACTCGAAGGTCCGGGAAGGCAGGATGCGCTTCAACATCATGGCCAGTTTCTGGAACCCCGGCCCGACCATGTACCGTACCCGGAGCCTCCTTTTCCGCAGCAGCCTCTCCACCAGCCGGGCCATTTCCTGAGGATCCGCCCCGTTTCGCTCCTCGGCTTCCATGACTCCCAGGGAACGTCCCATGGCCTCCGCGTAGGGGCTGCCCGGAACCGCGGTTTTTCTTCGCGCCTCCGTGAAACCCGTCCTGTGATCCCCGGGCTCGACGACAGCGCAACGGATGCCGAACGCCCGTGTCTCCAACCGCAGGGCCTCCACCAAGCCTTCCAGGGCGAACTTGGTGGCCGAGTACATGGCCTGGAAGGGAACCGCGGCCAAACCGGCCATGGAACCGACCACAAGTATGCAGCCCCGTCCGGATCGGCGCATGTCCGGAAGCACCGCTTGGATGGTCCTCAAGGTGCCGAAAAAGTTGGTCTCGAATTGGGCCTTGGCTTCCGACATCGGCGTTTCCTCGACGGGTCCGGCTATTCCGTATCCCGCGTTGCACAGGACCGCGTCGATCCTCCCTTCCCGGTCCAGGACGGTGCGGACCGCGTCCTTCACGGATCCGTCGTCGGAAACGTCCATCGCAAGGAGGGTCACCCCCGCGGTTTCCGGAGCGGACGGTCGCCTGCCGGTTCCGTACACCCGGTATCCGCAGGCCGCCAAGTGTTCCGCGCACGCTTTTCCCAGCCCGCTTGTCGCGCCGGTCACCAACACGACATCCCCCGCTTGGGTCGTCTTCATTCAGCCCTTCCTGTTGTGTTCGTTTCCCGGTCAAGACCGGGAAGGTCGGAGCCCGCGAACCGCGGCCTCGATGATGTCCACGATCCGGGAAGGACCGAGACGTTCCGTGTTGATGGACAGGTCCGCGAAGTCGTAGCGATTGTTGTCGATTCCGTAAATCTCCGCATAGCGGGCCGTGTCCTGAGCGTCCCGGGACTGGGTGAAGGCCAGGACGTCCTCGTACTTCCCCCCTTCCCGGTTCCAGATCCTGCGTGCCCGGGTCTCCGGGGAGGCGTGGAGGTAGACGGATAGGGACGCTTCCTTCAACAGCCAAATGGCGAGCCGGGAGCCTATGACGCAATCCCCTTCCCGAGCCATGGCCACCTGTCGCTCGTCCACTTCCCGGTCCCAGGACGGGTCGTCCCGGGCGAGTTCCAAAACCTGCTGAAGGGTGATCCCCCTCTCTGCGGCCAGATTCCGGAACGTAAAATTGATCAGCCGGAGGCCCAGGCGTTCCGCCAGTAGACTGCTGACCGTCGAGTTCCCGCATCCGCTCTTCCCGGACACGGCGATGATGAAGGGCGATCCTTCCATGCTTCCTCCCGAGTTCATTCCACGTTCCGGACTTGTTCCCGCACGTTCTCGATGGCGTCCTTCAGGGATACGACGGCTTCCCCGATCCTGGCCAGGATGTTCTTTGAGCCGATCGTGTTGGCCTCCCGGTTCATCTCCTGGCAGAGGAAATCAAGCTTCTTGCCGCAACCCGGATCATCCATCGCCGTGCGGAACGCCGCGAGGTGGGATCGCAGGCGGACGATCTCCTCGTTGATCGTGTGTCGGGCCAGATAGGACGCGACTTCCTGGAGCACTCGGTTCTCGTCCACCGCGTTTCCCAGCACTTCCCGGAACCGGGCGGCCAGGTTTCCCAGGATCACGGCCTCGATGGCCGGAGCCTCGGATTCCACGATTCGAACGGAATCTTCGATGATCCCTAGCTTGCCCTCGATGTCTTCCCGGGTCGACCGCCCCTCCCGCTCACGATCCCGGTTGAACTCGGCAAGGCACTCCGAGACGGGTCCCTCCAACGCAGTCCAGGCGGCGTCCGCGTCTATATTCCTCTCGAACGAGACGACACCGTCGAAGGATAGGATGTCGGAGATCCGTATGGGATCCTGGATGCCCGCCGCCTCGGCGGCGGCCCGTAGGGCCGAGGCCACCTCCGAGATCGCGGCGGAATCCACTAGAACCCGGGGGGCCTCGGATACCTCCCGTACCCGCAAGGACACCTCAACTTTTCCGTGTATCACAGACGCCGAAACAGCATCCCGAAACCGGGACTCCAGGGCGGCCAGGTAGGGGG
>JAAYUR010000103.1 GCA_012517645.1 Treponema sp. | reverse complement strand
CCGGGCGGATCAAGAGTCCGCCCGGGCGGAAACCGGTCCTAGAACCGGCCCTTCATGGCGTCCGCCAGGGCCTGCTTGGATTTCTTGAGATCCTCGGGCTTGGCGGGGAAGTACCCGACCTTCTTGATCACCGTGTTCACGTAGGTGAGGTAGTAGGTCAGGAAGGCGGCCACCTGGGGTTTGTCGTTGATGATCTTGGCGTCCGAGTAGAGGAAGAGCGGGCGGGCGAGCACGTACTTGCCGGAGAGGGCGTTCGCTTCCGTCGGGGTCGCGCCGTTGACGGCCACGCCCTTCAGGGTCCGCTTGTTCTCCTCGAGGTAGGCGGCGCCGAAGTAGCCGACGGCGTACGGATCATCCTTTACGCCCCGGACCAGGACGTTGTCGTCCTCCGAGAGCTGGACATTCTTGGCGCCCAGGAGGAGCTCCTTCTTCTTGTTCAGGACATGCTCCACGAAATAGTCGAAGGTGTCGGAGTCGGTTCCCGGGGAGAAGCGCTTGATCTCCCGCTTGGGCCACTCGGGGCGGACGTCGGACCATAGCACGGCGGTGGAGAAGATCTTGGCCAG
The DNA here is from genome assembly GCA_012517645.1 of Treponema sp. Lineage (GTDB taxonomy): Bacteria > Spirochaetota > Spirochaetia > Treponematales > UBA12059 > JAAYUR01. Next base: position 7,080 of record JAAYUR010000103.1, on the reverse strand, counting down.
CTCCTCGGCGGTCACGTCGGTGACGAACGTGTTCTTCCGGGATACTACGACCGCCAGGGCGTCCGTGCCGATGATGAAGCCGATGGGGTTGCGGCCGATGGCCTTGGCCTGATCCACCTCGCTGGACTTGATGGCCCGGGAGGCGTTGGAAATGTCCGTCTCCCCGGTCTTGGTGAAGCGCTCGAACCCAGCGCCGGATCCGATGGAGTCGATGGTGATCTGTCCCTTGAACCCGTCTTTCTTGAACTGTTCGGCGATGGCTTCGGAGAGGGGGAAGACCGTGGACGAACCGGCGGTGATGATGGTGCCGGTCACGGCGGAGGGCTTGACTCCCGGCAGGATCTTGTCCTTGTCGTCGCTCACCTTGTCGACCCAGGTGAACATTCCCTGCGCGTAGGCGCCGACGGCCGCGAGGACCAGGGCGGCGATCGCGATTCTCTTCTTCATTCGTTTCCTCCCGTGGAATTCTTCGGGTCCTATCGAACCCGAAGCTACCATACAGGCGAAACATTAGGCGTTGACGGGGGAACTGTCAGGATATGGTTAAATTGCCCCAGCCGGATTCGTGCCGGACCGGGCGGATTCGCGCCTCGATCGGGCGGCGGGAACCTTGGTCCCCTCCGGTCCCGTAGAGGTTCCCGAAGCCGAGGGTCGGTACGGGGCCGGGCCCCTGCGGAGGAAGGCCGTCCCTTCCGGAGACAGCTTGGCCTTTCGCTTCAGATCCGCGAACAAGTCCGAGAGCTCCTCGGCATCCATGTCCGCACCGGGCCCGACATGAACGGCCGCCGCGCTGACGGTCAGCAAGCCCATGGGACGCTCGGTCCGGGATTCATCCTTCCCGATGATCCAACCCCGTTCTCTGTCCTCCGCGCTGTAGAAGGAGCGTACGTCCCGGGAGAATCGTCGGGCCGTCTCGACCAGCCGACCGAAGCCTCCCTCGGCGTCCGGGGCTTCCAGGCAGGCGAAAAAGTCGTCGCCCCCGAGGTGCCCCACGAAGTCCCGGGGAGCCTTGACCATGGAGCGAAGGATGTCCGCGAAGAGCATGATCACCCGGTCTCCGCTGCGGAAGCCGTACCGATCGTTGAAGGGCTTGAAGTTGTCGAAGTCGTAATAGGCGAAAACCACCCCCTCTCCCGGATCCGCCAGCCTCTCCGAACAAACCGAGGTTATGCGCAGATTCCCGGGAAGCCGGGTCAGGGGATTCTGGTCCCGGGCCTCCATGAGTTCCCCTTCCGCCACTACCTCGATCCCCATGATATGGGCCATATCCACGATCTTCTGCAGGAACGTCGCCTTGCGGGGATCCTCCGCGGACCCGGCGATGAAGTATCGGTCGATCTTCACATAATTCGGGTCCGCTCGGTACAAAAGCTTGAACCCCGAGTATCCCGATCCGAAATCGTCCAAGGCCACCCGGAAGCCCCGTCGTTTATAGAACTCGAGCACTCCGTCGAACTCCGATCCGTCGCCGGGATCGTGCTTCTCGGACACCTCGAAGACGATACGGGAGGCCGAGAGACCCGCTTGCGCGGTCAGGCGCGGGGTGGTTCCCAGGACGTATTCCGGTCTTTCCAAGAGCCGATTGTCCACGTTGTAGAAGAGCTTTGCCCGCGCGTGTCGGGCCTCCGCGAGTCGCCGGAAGGCCTTGGCGCGCAGGGCCAAGTCGAGGGCGTAGAGCTCCCTATCCTCCCAGGCCCGATCAAAGACCTCAGAGAGATTTTCAAAGCCCGCTTCTTCCCAGCCCCGGAGCAGGGCTTCGAACCCGAAGAGGCTTCCGTCCGCGAAGCGGACGATGGGCTGGAAAACGTGGGTCAAGCTCGGGATAATCCGCATCCAAGCAGGGCCGAGTTCGATCATTCAGGTCTCCCGGTTCCCCCGAGCAGGCGGATCCGCGCGAAGAGGTGCTCGAGCTCGGTTCGGCGCAGAAGAAACCGAACGCTCGAAGTTCCCTCCACGGCCTCCTGTTCAAGCGCTTCCCGGAGAATGTAGGGTTTTGGGCCTTCTCGGCCGGTCCAATGGACCAAGGACAGGGAACCTCGGTCCAGTTCCAGTGCCGTGATCCCGTGACGGCCCGTCGCGCACCCGGAGTTGAACAAACAGGGGACCAGAAGGCGCTCCGGGTCGTAGCGGCTTGCGGATCGATCCTTGTCTCGCCCGCTCAGCCGGGACAGCTCTCTTCTATAAAGACCCACGAGTTCCTCGATCGCCGTTTTTCGTTCCACCGGCGCCCCGGGGTACTCGGCCACCAGCTCCTCGATGGACCAGCGTAGACTGTCATACTTGGATCGGGATTCGAACAGAGGCCTGTGGGTGTGGCCGATGATCGCCGCCAAGCCGAGAGCTTTCGAAGCCCGGTAGATTCTTTGCTCCAGCCGGAAGCGCCGTTTCCGATGATCGCTGACGCTGGTGTTCTTGAGGGCCAGAGGTTTTGCCAGATAGCGCACCACGAAATGGGAGATGTAATCGTGCTTGGTGAACAACCGGGAAGCCTGATGGCCGTGGAACGCGAAAAGGCGATCCGGTCCCCGTTTTAGAAGTAATCCGTGGGTCAACGGGTAGGCGTAGTCCTGGATTTTCAGAAGCCCTAGATCGTGGTTTCCGACGATTTTTCGCAGTCCCCCGAGCTTATGGAAGGCGTCAAAGATCTCGTACAGATCCGCCCATGCGGGGCGTATCTTCGAGTAATTGAACTTTGATAGATCCTCGATATCCCCGTTCAGGACAAGGGAGTATCCCCTGTCCAAGTAATACCGGGCCAGGAGATCCTTAAGCAACTCTCTGTTGGGGGCCAGGTCGTCCCGAGAACCGCCGTCCCCCATGTGCAGATCGCTCAAAAAGGCGAATCGGGCGTCCTTGGAGATCTCTTCACGGGTACAGGAAGAAAGGAACGAGGAATACGCCGACAGGAATTCGGTGAATTTCATGGCTGTATTGGATCAGCTCCCGATGATCAACGTGTGAGACGTGTGTTAGGATTCGGAGAAACCGCCCGCGCTCGAGCGTGCGGCTGCCACCGATACTTCCGCGCCCCCCGAATACCATCGGACGACGCCGACCTTGTTCCGGGCGTTGTTGTAGATCATGCCGCCGTTCCAATACTCCAGGGCCGCGATCAGGCTGTTTCCCCCGTCGGTTTCGTCGCTTCTAGGTCCCCGGTAGCTCGCCAAAGACAGGAATGAGTCGAAGTCCTGGGCGTGAAGGGCTTCCTGCCGTTTCCTATAGAAATCATTCCAGGCTTCCAGGTTTGTGAAGCCTTCTCCTTCGTCCTCTACGATAAACCGGACCCTCTTCCGAAAGTCATACCATATGGTGAGCCGCTTGGACGGATCACAGCGGTTTCCGTGTTTGATTCCGTTCTTGATGATCTCCGAGAGCTGTTGCTCCAGCAGATTGCCTTCCCGGAAAACCTCCGGGCAGTCTTTCAGTACTTCGGAGGAATAGTCTCGAATCCTGCTGTAGTCGCTGGGGAGTACGATTTTCCGCATCCCTTGGGCGTCGAATAGTTCGTTCCTCTCGTCCACGATCAGCTTGCGCACGATCAGTTGTCCCATCGGGCTCTCCTAGCGGCTTTCTTCCAGAAGCGGGAGGATGTTGGACATCTCCAATACCCTGCGGGGAGAACCGGACAGACCCCGATATCGGAGGCGTCTCCCCTTTTTCCGGAGCGCTTGGGCGATCCGGATGATGGACCCGGCACCCGTGGAGTCGAGGTAGGGTACTCCTTGGAGATCCAACAGCACGTTCGACCATCCGCTCTCAATCTTTTGAAGCACGAAAATGCTGAACCGCGGCGCATTGTATAAGTCGAAATCACCCTTAAGATGTATCTCGACTCCCTTGGCGGGATCCCCCGATACTACAGTCCATTCCATCTATTCCCTCCCGGCGTCGTATCGCAGCCCGACACTGGATGATCAGGATAAAGCTTGGATTTGCGAGATATTAGAAAATGGATAAATCATTCGACCCTAATTGTTGACTAACCGAAGAGAACCATAGTTCGGCCCATGAGCAGGAACGAAGAACGACGATTCTTGGTCTTGGAAGCGGAAGCGACCCGGGACTACGGCACGACGGTCCTCAAGGCGGCTCGGCATCGGCACTACGCCTCAAAGGAAATAACCGCCGCGGCTCTCGCGGACGAGCTGGGTGAGCGTCCCGATGTCGAGGTATTGGCCCTCCTGGAATCCGATCATCGGCCCGTCGGTCTTATAACCCGGGAGGGGCTTTTCGCATTGTTAGGCAAGCCCTTCGGCCGGGAGGTGCTGGGACGGACCCACGCCTGGGAGCTGGCGATTCAGGCTCCCGTGCTGGATTGGCATACCAGCATCTTTTCCGCCGGGACGCGGGACGGGGCGGCAACGGTTCCCTACCGAATCCTTGTGGATTCCGCAAGGCGGTTCCGCGCCGTACTTTCGACTCGAGACCTGAACGAGCACCTCTCCAGGATCACGGAGGAGGATATCGAGCTGGCGGGGAGGATACAGGAGAGACTGGAATCGGGGAACGAGGTTCTCCAGGGGGAACAATACAAGTTCGAGGCCTGGTCCCGGCCGGCCAAGGGGGTGGGCGGAGACTTTTGGTTTACCAAGAAGCTTCAAGGCGGAGAGATTTTCTTCGCCCTTTTCGACGTTTCCGGCAAGGGGGTCGCCGCCTCCCTTGTCGTAGCCCTGGTTTGGGGCATGCTCCGGATGTACGATTTCCGGAAGGGACTGTCCTGCCTCCTGGTATCCCTGAACGAGGCCCTCGTGGCAACCTTCCATCTCGAAAAGTACCTGACCGGATTTTTCGGGATCTACGACCCGAATACGGGTGTTCTGGAAGCCGCCGACATGGGCCACGCCCATGCGCTCGTCTTCCGGGAAGGCCAGGCCCGCAAACCGGGTGCCAATGGGAGGAACCTGCCGATCGGCGTGGAGCAGGCTATCGATCCGGTCCTTCAACGATGGAGGCTGAAGCGGGGGGACGCTCTCTTCGTGTACAGCGACGGAATACCGGAACAGGAGAATCCAGAGGGATCGGAACTCGGTGAGCGTCGCCTGGCCGGGCTGGTCCTGGGAATCCTGCGGCGCGGGCGTTCTCTTCGCGAGACCCTCCCGGCTGCCCTCGAACAGCACCGGGGCGCCGCTCCTCAGCAGGACGATATGTCCTTCATCCTGCTGAACCTGGATCCGGGGTCGGAATCCGTGCCGATTCAACGGGCCGGCTAGGTTTCCAACATGCCCGGAATGTCCGCGACCCGGGATGCCTGATGGCGTACCATCCAGTCCCGTATTCCGGAAAGCACCCGTGCCGGAGTATCCGGGCTTCGGAACAGCCCGGTCCCGACCTGGACCGAGGAAGCTCCGGCCAAAAGGTACTCCAGGGCGTCCCGGGCTTCCAGGATGCCTCCGATCCCGATGACCGGTATCGTCACGGCCCGGGAGACCCGCCAGACGCAGGCCACCCCCACGGGCCGGATCGCCGGGCCCGACAGGCCCCCGGTGCCCCGGGCCAGCCGGGGACGGCGGCGGTCCACGTCGACGGCCATCCCGACGAGGGTGTTGATGCAGGACACCGCGTCCGCCCCGCCGGCTTCGGCGGCCCGGGCGACCTCGGATATGTCCGTCACGTTCGGGGAGAGCTTCACGATCAGGGGCCGCTCGCTCCGGAGGGTCCCGCGCAGCCGGGCCGTGAGCCGCTCCACCAGGGCGGTATCCGTCCCGAAGGCCAAGCCCCCGTGGGAGACGTTGGGGCAGCTTACGTTGATCTCGTAGCCAGCGATCCCGACCTCGTCTTCCAGACGCTCCAGAACCCGGAGGTAGTCGCCCTCGGAGGCCCCCGCCACGTTGACGATGACCGGACAGCGCCGGCTTCGGAGCTCCGGCAGCTTGTCCCGAACGAAGGCGTCCAGACCCGGATTGGCCAGGCCGATGGAGTTGAGCATCCCCGAGGGGGTTTCCACGATCCGGGGAACCTCGTTTCCGGGGCGGGGTTCCGGGGTGACCGCCTTGGTGTACAGGGCGCCCAGGGAGTCCAGGTCCATCAGGGATTCGTACTCCGAGCCGTACCCGAAGGTCCCGCTGGCGACTCCCACGGGGTTCGGAAGGACAAGGTCCCCGATCCGCACGGAGAGGTCCGGATTCACATCGACCCCCAATCGACTCGGGAGCCGTCGAAGACGGGCCCGTCCGCGCAGGCCCGGGCGAAGGAGCCGTCCTTGAGCCGGACCGCGCAGCCCATGCAGGCCCCCACCCCGCAGGCCATCCACTGCTCGACCGCGGCCCAGTAGGGGGCGTTCCGGGAGGCCGCCAGGCGGTCCAGGGCGGCCATCATGGGCGCGGGACCGCAGGCGTAGTAGGAGGGCGGGGCCTCCGGTCCGTACCGACCGCCCGCCGCCGCCCAATCCGCCGCCTCCACCGCGGTGCCTTTCATTCCGGTGCTTCCGTCGTCGGTACAGATCATCGTGCCCTCGGGGAGGTCGAGGTCCGGAACCTGGGCCGCGGTGCGGAATCCCAGGACCAGGACGGGAGCCTCCCATCCGCCCGAGGCGGCGCGGTTCCGGAAATCCCGGGCCGCGAACAGCATAGGACCCAAGCCTATGCCCCCTCCCGTCAGGATGGGGCGGGAGCCCCGGGGGGGATCCGGAAACCCCTTCCCCAGGGGGCCCAGAACATCCAACGAGGTCCCGGGCCTTCGTTCGGCCAGGAGCCGTGTGGCGGGGCCTCGTATCTGAAAGATGAAGGAAGCCCGGCCGAGGCGGGGATCGAAACCCGAAACGGCGAAGGGCCTGCGAAGCAGGGGATCCGTCGTTCCCGAAACACCGACGGTCAGGAAGGCTCCGGGGCGGGGAACTCCCGAGTCCGGGGGCCATTCCACCTCGATCCGGCGGTAGTCCCGGGAGAGCTCGCGGTTTTCCAGGATGGGGGCGTCGAATCGGCGCATGGGGGGAGTATAGCGGGAAACGGTGGATAGTAAACAGTAGAGCCAATTTCAAAAGTCGGTAACTTTTGAAATTGGCTTTGCGATTGCTCGCAGCGGTTGCGTTGCAACCGCTGCGAGCAATCGCGGATTTCAAGGTAGCTTTTTCAAAACTCCCTG
>JAAYUR010000187.1 GCA_012517645.1 Treponema sp. | reverse complement strand
GAAGTACTGGAAGAAATTCACACCCGTCACGGCGTCGAAAAAACCGTCCGGAAAGGGATGGTCCCGGGCTTCCGCTTTGAGGGGTACACGAGATCGCGGCAACCGGTTTCCTCGACACGCCGCCAGGTATCCGTTTGGTTGAACCAGGTATCCGCCGCCCACACCCGGATACCGAACTCACAGGCCAGGGAAATCGCGTCGATTCCTCTCCCGCAGCCGAGGTCCAGGACCCTCATCCCGGAAGCCGGGTCCATGCGGTCCGCCAGAAGTTCCATCAATTGGTGACAGTGGGAACCCGCCGCGTTTTCCGCGATCCAGGCAGGGTCGTAGCCCGAGGTCCGGGAATATCGGCCGGCGCGGTCGAGGACAGCCTGCCCGTTCCGGCAAGACTGCCGCGAAGCTCGCGGGGACCTTCAGGGCCGCCGAGGTGAAACCGGTAGAATCGGGTACCGGGTAGGGGACACCTCGGGACGGACCGCCAATCCCCGCGGCCTTCCGACCGGGATACGAAAACCCGGACGGACGACTCCTGCAGGACGCCGTTCATGCTACCCGGGATCTCTCGGAGCTCTACTTCGCGGGCCTGCTGCTGGCTCTCGGGAAGACCTTCGAGCAGGATTCCCTGGAGGCCTTAAGCGGAGAAGTCCGGAACCACATCCGCGCATTCTGCCGTATGGCGGGGCGGAAGGCTCCGGGCTCCGGTGGAGCCCGGCTGGAGGGGCGGGAGGGTCGCTAGCTCGGTCCTGACGTCTGCGGGGTACCCCGGTTTCCCCTCCTCAACGCCTTGGAATACCCCTCCCCCAGCGCCGTACGGAACCGGTCCGCGGGCAGGGGAGGTGCGAACAGAAACCCCTGGAAGAGGTCGCAGGAAACCTCCCCCAGCCACTCGAGCTGGCCGGGAGACTCCACCCCCTCGGCGACCACCCGGAATCCCAGGGCGTGGGCCAGGTCGATGACGGCTTTCACGATGGCCCGGGATCGCCGGTCCGAGGGCAGGGGCTCCACCAGGTCCAGGGGAAGCTTCACGAAGTCCACGGGGAAGTCCCGGAGCCGGGAGATCCCGCTGGCCCCGGTCCCGAAGTCGTCGATCGCCAGGGATACTCCCAGGGACTTGAGCTCCCGCAGACGGGGGACCGCCGCCTCCGCGGCCAGGGCCAGGCCGGTCTCGGTGATCTCCAGCTCCAGGAGGGACGGGTCGAGGCCGGTCTCCTCCAGGGCCTTCCATACCTCCTCGGCGATCGCGGGCTTACGGAGGGCTTGAGGGGACAGATTGACCGCCACGGACGCGGGGTCGGCGGCGTCCGCGTTCCACTCCCGGGCCCGGCGGCAGGATTTCCGCAGGATGTCCCGGCTCAGGGCGTCCATGAGCCCCGCCCGCTCGGCCACGGGGATGAAGTCCGAAGGCATGCCCAGGCTTCCGTCCGCCCGGGGCCAGCGAGCCAGGGCCTCCGCCCCGACCACGGCGCCGGTCGGGTCCACCTTGGGCTGGAACCAGGGCACCAGGGCTCCTTCCCGGACGGCTCCCGCCAGGTCTCGCTCGAACCGGAGCCGTTCGATCAGGTCCGCATGGAGGGACGCGTCGAAGACCCGATAGGCTCCCGGCCCGTCCTCCTCGGCGTGATGATAGGCCGCCGTGGCCGCCCGCACGAGTTGGTCCGGGGTATCCCCGTCGTGGGGATAGAGGGCGACGCCGACCACGGCCGCCACGGGGATGAGGTGGTTCCCCGCTTCCACGGGCCGGGCGAAGGCGGAGAAGGCCTTGGGCAGGAGCTCCGCGATGTCGTCCGGGCTTGCCAGGTCGGAGCAGAGCACGAAGAACAGGGTGTCCCCGAACCGGGCCACAACGTCGTCCTCCCGGAAGGCTTCCCGGAGCCGGACCGCGACTCCCGCCAAGGCGGCCTCCCCCTGGATATGGCCGAATTCGTCGAAAATCCGACCAGGTCGGTAGATGCCCACGGCCAGCACGAACAGGGGCCTGCCGCGGCGGGACGCCGGGACCAGAGGCCTCTCGAGTTCCCGGAGGAAGCGCTCCCGGTTCGGAAGCCCCGTGCGGCCGTCGAAGTCCCG
>JAAYUR010000295.1 GCA_012517645.1 Treponema sp. | reverse complement strand
CGACGGTCCCGACCGGTATGCTAGAGCATGCCCCTCATGGGAAGCCCCTCGATGCTGGTCGCGTCGTCGTCCGTGAAGGGTCGGCCGTAGAGGTATTCGAAGAGGTAGCGGAAATCCTCCGGCGCTATGTGGGTGAAGGCCACTCCGAAGAAGGTTCCCTGTTCGTCCAGGAATCTGCGCCGCACCACGCCCCCCGCCGAGATGTTCCGCTTGCCCGTGGACAGGGTCACCACGATCTCCGAACCCTCCAGCAGGGCTCTCTGGAGGGATTCGTCCGGACTTCCGAACAGGATGCCCCCGGCGGACAGGTCGATGGTTTCCGTCGGTATCCCCGAGCCCCGGCGCGGGGCGTTTCGGAAATACCCGTTGATTTTCAGGGACCAGGCCAGGACCTTGGCGAACTGCGCGAATGTGTCCAGGACACCCAGGTCGAAGGGGGCTTTCCCGGGCTGGCGGTTCAGGATGTGCACGAAACCCACAACGTATTCCTGGAATAGTATGGGAATCTTGAGCTCCGAAAGGACGCCCTCGACCCGCTTGGCGCGCTCGAACCGGGCCAGCTCGTCTTCCCGGTAGCTCGCCTCCACGCCCCGTTCCTCGAAGTAGGCCAGGAAATCGTCCCGGGTCAGGATCCGTTGGGAGACGTAGGGATCCACGACGGGGATGCCGCCGATCGCCGTGGGCAGGTAGTAGATGCGTCCGTGACGGGTCAGGAGTTCCTCCTCGATCCCCTCGGGTCCCCGGGACTTGTACATGACCACGCCCCGGTCGGAGGCGACCTTGCCGGCCTTGCGGTAGAACTCCTGCATGAGCTTACGAATGTCCCGGGGCTCGAATTCCGGGTTCGCCTGGGGCTCCTCCACGGGGTCGAAGGCCTGGGAGGCTGGGAAGGGGAGTTCGTATCGCTCGCCCTTGAAGGAGAAGGACACCTTGAGCCCCGCGGGCGGGTTCATCCGCGGATAGCGCCGGCTCAGGTTTTTCCATACCGTCTCGGGCATCTCCGTGACCAATCGGGATTCCGCGGCTTCCTTGATCCGGGCGCGGAAGGCGACGGTCTGGCCCCGGACAAGGAAGGTGAAGTCCAGGTACGCGCCCTTCATCAAGGCGTGGAGGGGCGCGGAATGGCGGAACACGACGAACTTGTCCCTCACCTCCGTGATGCGGACGGTCCACTCCGCGCCCCCCGTGGACATCATGATATCCAGGTTTTCATCCGCCGCCGCCCGGAGCAGGAATTCCCGCTCGACGCGCTTGACCGGTACAGCCATGCTGCCTCACCTTCCCGTGGGTTTCACGGTCCGTATAGTCGGGTCGAAGGGCATCGGCTCCTGCCCGGGAACCGCGATTGGTTCTTCCCGATTCAGCACGATCAGGTCCACCTTCCATGCCGACCCTGGTGCTTCCGAGGCGAAGGCTTCCCCGGGAATCCTGCCCGTTCGGGTCATCAGCAGGATGGGGAAGATCCATCCTCCTTCGGGCCGTGGAATCCCGCGGCCGAGCTTCCAGCCGAGAGGCCGGGATCCCGGGTCCAGGAGGTCCGCAAGCATGAATTCTATCACATCCCGGGCGTCCGGTCCGATCGCTTCAAGGCGGCCCTCCATAAGGCCTTCCAGGAACGTCCGGGCTGCCGAGGCGGCCCGGGCCCGCGGCCCTGGAACGGAACCGGAGAGATCCTCCAGGGGGCCCAGGTAGTAGTCGGCGGGCAGGAGGCGGACCAGGGGCCGGGACCCGATCAGCCGGTCCGGGGCGGCCGCCTTGAGGGCCGGAGCCCCGGGGGCGGCGGGGGAAGGGCGGGGCCCGGGATCTCCTGCCGGAGCGGGCGCGGAGGTCCGCCGGGGCTCCTGGGCGGCCGGAGGGGGGCCGCCTCCCGCGGAACCCGGGAACCCGGGGGAGGAGCCCGGAGGGGGACGCGTGCAGGCGGCCAGGGTTATCGAGAATGCGGCCAGAGCGAGGGCCGCGTTGCGCGTGGGGATCACGATATCGTAGTATGGAGGCCGGAGGTCGCGGGGTCAATGGAAGCGGGCGGAATCGGGCTTTGGATCGAACCCGGCGGATTCGCTGCCCCGGGGGAGGACGGGTGAGCTGGCGGCCCGGATCCGCCCTCTTGTCAACCCTAGAGGGCAAGCCGCCCCCCTGGGCGGATCGATTCGTCCGGAGGGTAGGCGCTTCCGTGCATCGCTTCGGGATGATCCGGGACGGCGACGGTGTGCTTGTGGGCGTCTCCGGAGGGAAGGACTCCCTGGCCCTCTGCCTGGCCCTGGAACTCCGCAGGCGAAGGGTTCGGGACGCCTATCGGCTCCAGGCTCTTCTGGTCGACTGGGATGACGCTCCGATGCCGGTTGGAACCCTGGAGGATCTCCGCGCGTACTTCGACTGCCTGGGGGTTCCGTTCCGGGTGCGCCCTGCGTCCCGATCACCCCGGGGATCCCTCGGGGGCTGTTACGAATGCGCCCGGATGCGAAAAATGGAACTCTTCCGCGCTGCCCGGGAGGCGGGGCTCGGGGTCGTCGCCCTGGGGCACCACCTGGACGATATGGCGGAAACCCTGATCATGAACCTGGTCCTTCACGGGCGGTTCGAGGGCATGGAGCCTGTCCGGTCCTTTTTCCGGGGGGAGGCGCGGGTCGTCCGGCCCCTGTGCGCCCTTCGGGAAGGGAGCGTCCGAACCTTCGCGGAGCGCATGGAATTGCCGGTGGCGGCCTTCGAGTGCGGGATCGCTGCGAAGAATCCTAGGCGGAAGGCGAAAGCCCTCCTTGTGGAGCTGGGGAAAATCGATAGACTAGTACGGGAGCACCTGTTTCTAGCGTACGCGGGACGACGGTCCGGCGCATTCCCCGGGGCTGCGGGCGGTCAAGAAGCACGGGAGTCCGGGGCGCGGGAATCGGGCAGGGAGGGCGTGCATGGAAATCCATAATCTCATGGAGGATGTCGTACGGAGCGCGGTGGAGGAGCTCTTCGATGCCGAGGAGCGCAGCCCGAAGCTAGGCTTCTGCACCTGCGCCCAGTGCCGCATGGACGTGTGCTGTTATGTCCTCAACCGCATCCCCCCCGAGTACGTCACCTCCGGGCGTGGAGTGGTGCACGGAGAGACCGACTGGTCCGGAAAGGTCCAGCGGACCGCGGACGTCCTTTCCCTTGTCCGGGAGGGTTGGACCCGGATCAACCAGAAAAAGCGGCCCCAGTACCATCAGGGTCCATCGAAGGCGACTCCCGAACTCCCTGCGGGACCGGTCTTCAACTTCCCCTCGGTCATGGGACGCGTTCTGAACGGAGCGGATTTTTCGCCCCTTGCGGATATCCAGGTCGGGCTCTATCGGGACGGGGAGCTGGTCCCCATGATCGACCCCAATTGGCAGAATCCCTGCCGGATCGTCCGGGAGACCGAGGGGTTGTACATTTTCTGGCCCCGGCCTCACCCCGCGGGTTCCGTCGGGGACGAGGCGGTGTTCCAGTTCCGGGTCTATGCGGAACTCCCGGGTTACGAGGAGGTCTCCCACTATTTCGAGCTACCCCTGGTCGCCGAGCCCTCGGCGGTGGATCAGATAACCGTTCGGAAGGTGCATAAGCTGCCGGATCTGTACGCCTTCCCGAAATAGCGCGGCCGCTCGGGTACGGTCGTACCCCGGGCGTTTGGCGTGCCGTCCACCGATCACCCCACATACTCCAACAGCTCGTACGCCGGTACCAGCTCCAGGTAGTGCAGGATATCCAGCATGCCTCGGGTCTCGGTGTGCCGGATCTTCACGACCCGGAAGGCGATGATCCGGGCGGAGGACAGCGGGAGGGGTAGGGGGTACCCGTTGTGGTCCACGATCTGGTCGATGGAAAGCCGGCCGGGGATCTCCTGGGTATCCCCCTCCGGAAACACGACGTAGTTGGTTTCCACGGTCATGGATCCAGTCTACCCGCCGCCGACGGCCGGCGCAACCGGTAGATCGAGGTCTCGCGCTCCCGGGTCCATGGAACGGGGAGGATTCGGGTACAGGGCGGAGAGACCGGAATCCACTATACATCCGTTGTCATAAATTATGATTATTTTTTCTGTCTCCTCGATTCCGTCTACTCTTGCCCGTTGACAATGGAAATTTGAGGGATAGTATAGGATCAGGTGGGAAATAGTGGGAAATAATAGGAAAGAGTGGTATGGAACTTCTCACCGGTGAGTTCCGGAACACCCTGGACGAAAAGGGCAGGATCTCCCTGCCCTCCAAGCTCAGAAGCGAGCTTCCGGGGAATGTTTTGGTCGTCACCCAGGGAATCGATTCCTGTCTCTGGCTCTTTCCGCCCGAGCAGTGGAGGGCTCTTTCTGCCAAGCTGCTCGAGCAGACCAGCCTGTTCCATGCCCGCGCCCGCCTGATCCAGCGCCGGATCCTGGCGCCGAGCCAGGAGCTCGAAGTGGACAAGGCGGGCCGGATCGCGATTCCCCAGGCCCTTCGGGAGTTCGCGGGGCTCTCCAAGGACTGTGTGATCCTGGGGATCACGAAGTACATCGAGATCTGGGACGCCGAGGCGTACAGGAAGTACCTGGAAGCCACCGAGCCGGAGTTCCTGGCTGCCGCCGAGGAGCTCGGCGGGTTGACCTTCTAGGAGCCGGGGTGGAGATCGTCCATGTCCCGGTTCTCCTGAAGGAGGTGTCGGAACGACTGATCCCGCCCCGACCGGACGGGCTCATGGTGGACGCGACCCTGGGAGAGGGCGGCCATGCGGAGGCTTTCCTGTCCCGGTACCCCGGGCTCCGGTATCTGGGGGTGGACGCGGACGAGGCGATACAGGCCAAGGCGCGCGAACGGCTTGCGCCGTACGGCGGCAGGATCCGGTTCGCGCGGATGTACTACGACGTGTTTTTCCAAGGGTTCCGAAAGGAGGTGGAAGAGGGCAAAGAAGAGCGTCCCGGGATCGTACTGTTCGACCTGGGCGTGTCGATGTTCCATTTTCGGGAATCGGGGCGGGGGTTCAGCCTCCAGGGCGACGAGCCGCTGGACATGAGGCTGGACAGCACGACTGGGAGGACCGCCTCGGACCTCGTGAACGGGCTGGACCGCGCGGAGTTGGAGAGATTGTTCCGGGACTACGGGGAAGAGCCGTTTTCGGGGCGCATAGCCCGGGCTATCGTCGAGGAGCGGGGCGGGCATCCCATTCTGACGTCCGGCCGCCTCGCCGAGACGATACTCCGGGCCGTCCCCGGAAAGTTCCGCCACGGCCGCATCCATCCGGCTACGCGCTGTTTCCAGGCGCTCCGGATCGCGGTGAACGACGAGCTGGGCCGGGCGGAACGGGCTATCCGGGACGCGGCGGCAGCCTTGGAGGTCGGGGGTCTTCTGGGGGTCATCAGCTTCCATTCCCTGGAGGACAGGATCGTGAAGAACCTGTTTCGATCCTTGGCCCGGACGCCGGAGCCGGATACGGACCTCAAGGGTATGCCGGACGCGCCGATACCTAAGAACAGGGGGCCCCTCCTCGAGATCCTGACCAAGAAGCCTATCGCGCCCGGGCCGGAGGAGACGGCGGCAAACCCCGCCTCCCGGAGCGCGAAACTGAGGATCGCCCGAAGGGCGGATCCCGAACGACCGATTCCGGACAAGTACCGCGGCCGGAGAGAGGAAGATCATCCATCGTGAAACGCGTCCTAGCCGTTTTCGCCATTCTCACGGTTCCCCTTCTACTGTTGGCCACGGTCCGGCAGACCGCCCGATTCCAGGCCCTCCGGGCGGAAGCGATCCGGCTGGAAGCCCTCCAGAAGGACTGGATCGAGCAGAACCGCAAGCTCCTGGCCGCCATATCCGTCCTTTCTTCCCGGTCCCGGGTGGACGAAGCCGCCCGGAAGAGCCTGGGTTTGTCCCCGGTCCGCCCGGAGGGTATCCTGCGCATCCGGATCGAGAAGCCCGGGAGCGGCATCGATGGCTGAGGAACGGGCCGTCCTGTTCCGGGCGGATTGGCTTTCCGCCTCCATCGGGGGCAGGCTGGTCGGCAATCCCGACGCTGCGGTGTCCGCGGTGGAGGTGGATTCCCGGGCCGTGCGCCCCGGAGCCCTCTTCGCGGCCCTGCCGGGGGAACGCGCGGACGGTCACGATTACATCCGCCAGGCCCTGGCATCGGGAGCTTCCGTTATTCTCGCGGCGGTGGAAGGCTGGAAGGTCCGTGCCGAGGTCCTGGATCCGGCCCTGGCCCGGGCGGGAGCCGCGGCCGTCCTGGTTCGGGACTCCCTGGAGGGCTTGCAGGAGGCGGCCCGGGCTTGGCGGCTCAAGGTTCCGTCCCTGGTGCGCGTGGGAATCACCGGCTCGAGCGGCAAGACCACGACCAAGGAGTGCCTGGGACGGATTCTGGCACAAAAGTACCGGACCGTCGTGAATCCCGGAAACCTGAACTCGGAGATCGGACTGCCCCAGGCTATGTTCCTTCTACGGCCGGAGCACGAAGTCGGCGTCTTCGAGATGGGGATCAACCACTCGGGAGAGATGGATGCCCTGGTTCGGGTATGGGAGCCTTCGCACGCATTGATCACGAACATCGGGACCGCCCACATCGGAATTCTCGGCAGCCGCGAGGCCATTGCCCTGGAAAAAAAGAAGATTTTTTCCGCCCTTTCCGCGTCCGGCTCGGCGTTCGCCTGGGAGGACGACGAGTTCCTGCCCTTCCTGGCGGAGGGGCTGCCCGTTCGGCTTCGGACCTTCGGTCCCCGCACCCTGGAGGGCTTGGAAGGCTTCCGGGACGCGGGCTTGGACGGATGGGCTTTGCGCTATCGGGGCGTGGACATCGCCTTTCCGTTGCCGGGGACGCACAACCTCCTGGACGCCCTGGCCGCAGCGGCCCTGGCGGCCGACCTGGGCTGCGGCCCCGATGCCGTCAAGGAAGGCTTGGAGGGGGTAACGGCCCTATTCGGAAGGTCCGAGATCTTCCGGGGGCCCGTTACCGTCCTTCGGGACTGTTACAATTCAAACCCCGATTCCGCGGCCCGGGCCCTGGAATTCTGCGACTCCCTGACCTGGCCCGGCCGGCGGATCTACGCCCTGGGATCCATGCTGGAGCTCGGGACGGAGTCCGCGGCGGAGCACCGAGAACTGGGCCGGCGCGCGGGTCGGTCCCGGGCGGACGCCCTTCTTTTCTTCGGCGCGGAAACCTTCGAAGCCGCCCGGGCGGCCCGGGAAGCGGGATTTTCCGGTCCTGTGGTTCAGACGGAGGCGTTCGATGAACTGGCCCGAGCGGCCGAAGGATTGGCCCGGGAAGGCGACCTATGGCTCTTGAAGGCCTCCCGGGGCATGGAGCTCGAGCGCCTGACCGACATCCTGAGGGGGAGGTGAGCCGTGTTCCTGGAATGGATTTATCCCTTGGAAAAGTACCTCTCCGCGTTGAACGTATTCCGGTATCTCACCTTCCGGTCCGCCTACGCCGCGGTGACAGCCCTGTTGATCGCCTTCCTTTTCGGGCCGTCCATCATCGCGAGGCTCAAGGTTTTCAAGTTCGGGCAGTCCGTGCGGTCCGACGGACCCCAGACCCACCTGGTCAAGACCGGCACCCCGACCATGGGGGGGATTTTCATCATCCTGGCCGTGACGGCGGCGGTCCTGCTTTGGGTGGACCTGCATAACATCTATGCCTGGATCTGCCTGCTGGCTCTCCTGGGCTACGGAGCCGTAGGATTCCTGGACGACTGGCTGAAAATCAAACGGAAGAATTCCGACGGCATTTCCGCCCGCCTGAAACTGGTCCTCCAGGGCCTCGTGGCGGTCACGGTCGTGGTCCTCCTGGCGATGAACCGGACCGAGTACACCACGATGCTGTACCTGCCCTTCTTCAAGAATCCGGTGCTGGACCTCGGTCTGTTCTATTATCCCCTGGCCGTAGTCTACATAGTAGGCTGGTCCAACGCGGTGAATCTTGCGGACGGCCTGGACGGTTTGGCCACGGGCCTGACCATCCTGGCCCTGATATCCTTCTCCATCATCACCTACATCACCGGTCGGGCGGATTGGTCGAGCTACCTGGCCATTCCCTTCGTCCGAGGAGCCGGGGAGCTCACGGTCTTCAACCTGGCCCTGATAGGGGCCTGCGTGGGGTTCTTGTGGTTCAACAGCCACCCCGCGGAGGTCTGCATGGGGGACGTCGGATCCCTGTCCCTGGGCGGCGTTCTGGGGGTCCTTTCCCTGATCGTGAAGAAGGAGATCCTTCTCTTCATCATCGGGGGAGTTTTCGTCCTGGAAGAGGCTTCGGTGATCCTCCAGGTGGGATACTTCAAGCTGACCAAGGGGAAGCGCCTGTTCAGGATGG
>JAAYUR010000170.1 GCA_012517645.1 Treponema sp. | reverse complement strand
GTTCACAGCCGCCGCCGGGATGTACAGTCCGGCTCCCGCCGCGGCGAACACCGCGAAGAGCAGGGGGGTCCCCGGCTCTTGAGCGGCCGCCGCGATTCGAAGGGCCCACCGCCCGAGGGCCTTGAGCGCCCGGTTCGGGACCGGGGTCATCCGGCCGCCGTGTCGGGGCCTCATCGGGCCTCTCCCCGGAGCCTCTGCCAGGCGCTGCGAAGGGAGGCCGCGACAGGGTCCTCGTCGGGTTCCACGTCCACCCGCAGGATCCGGGACTCGAAGTAGAGGCTCAGGGCGGCCTCGGTTTCGGCCAGGGAAAGCTCCGCTCCCGCGGTCACGGCCGCTCCTGTCCTCTCGGTCAGGACCTTCTCGAAGGCGGCTCGGTAGTCCTTCATGGCGTTCCGTCCCAGGGAAGCCCCCGGGGACTCGGACCAGCCCGACCCGGGGCCGCGGTTCCGGTCCCCCCCCGCCGATCCCCGCGGCTGCCCGCCTTCCCCGGGGCCCTCGGAACCGGGGGCCTCCCCTTCCCCCGTTCCCGTCCGGCCGGAACCGCCGGAGGGCTCTCCGGGAATACCCTCGCTCCGGGACAGGGTTCGCGGAGTCTCCGGCTCCTCGCCCCCCTCCGGTCCGCCTTGACTCCGGGCGTCCGCGGCGCTTCCCTCACGGCCCCGTCGCAAGAGGCCGTGGAGGTCCGCGAACTCGGCTTCCCGGTCGGCCCGCTCCGCGAGGTTCTCGCCTCGAGCCCCGGGCACCGTATCCGGGAACCCCTCCGGTTCGGCGACCGACGGTCCGCCGGCGCCTTCGGCGGATTCCGGCCTGGAAAACGCGGCCGAGCCCTCCTCCGCCCTGCCTTCCCGGGCGAACCGCGCGGCGTAGCCGAGGACGGGTCCCCCCGCCACGAGAACGAAGGCTCCCTGGGAAACCAGGATGACGAACCCTTCGGCAAGGCAGGCCCGTCGGGCGCCCCGGGAGAGTCTCCGCCTCTCGGAAGAGACCCGGCCAAGGGATGCCGCCAGCTCTTCTCCCGCCCTGCGGAGCAGGGGTTCCGCCGCGTCCTGGGATCCCGCGGCCAAGGCGGATTCGAGCACCGCTCCCCGGTCGACCGCGCGCAGGGCGATCCTGCCGGATCTGGGGTCCGGCGGATGAAAGAGGGCCAGGGGAAAGGTGGACAGCAGGAGGATCAACAGCCCGTCGTGGGCAGGCCGGTCGATCCAACCCAGAAGCCCCGCGGCGGAGAGAAGGTTGGAGGCCGCCAGGGCAAGGAGAATCCAAAGGCCGAGGGACCCGGCCAGGGACCTCCGGGCACCCGCCTTCGCAAGGCGCCGGAGCAGAGAGCGCGCCCGGGGGCCGATCATCGGCGGGGCCTCGGACGGTCGGAGCTCTGGCCCCGGGCCGCGTAGAGCAGGGCGACCGCCCCGAGGGCGGCGCAGGACGCGGCAGCCCCGGGGCCGGCCAGGGCGCCCAGGGCGGACAGGAACCCCAGGGCGGCCGCGAAGGCCGCGAAGCCGCCCCGGCCCCGCCGGAGGAAGGCGCGTTCCGTGGACCCTGCGGCCCCGGCGAAGGAAACCCAAAGCGCCGCGGCGAGGTACAGGTCCGGGACCCCCGGTGCGGACAGGAGGGAGAGTATCCGGATCGAGAAGGGGGCCGCCCAGGCCAGGGATTCCGGCACGACCGAAGGGTCGAGATTCCGGCGGAGCCCGGGACCCGCGAGGACCCGGGCCGCCAGGACCAGGAGGGAGGCCGCGGCCCAGACCGGGACGGGGCGGTCCGGGATCGGGAGAAGATAGGCGGCGGCCCCGAAGGGAAGCAGGACGACCGCGGGCTCGAGGAGGCGGCTATTCATGGAGTTCCCATCCCAGGGCGAAGCCGTCGAAGTACAGGGAGAACGTCCCGCTCCCGTCTCCCAGGATCACCGGGGGATCCCGGAACCGGAAGAGGGCGTTTTCCGGGAAGGCGGACAGGGGCACGGAGCGGCCGGGGGGCGTGCGGATCCCCAAGACCGAGAAGGAGGGGCGGGCCGGGGTACCATCCTTCGGATCGAAGCGGACGACCACGAGGCCGGGGCTCCGCAGGATCACCGCCCGGGATTCCAGGTCGTAGGGCCCCCGAAGGTCCGGAAGGGGAAACCTGTACAGGACCGCATCCGGCCCACCCGCCGCGGCCAGCACCGCCGCGGCCGCCCCGGCGAGGGCGAACAGCCCGGGCAGGTACGCCCTGCCCGCCCGTTCCCGGGCCGCGGCCAGGGCGAGGGCCCCGATCCCGAAGGCGGCCAGGATGCCCGCGGCGCGCGGATCCCTCGGCCGTCCGAAGAGCCCCGCAGCCGCGGACCCCGCTCCGCCGGGATCCCGGGCGGAAAGGCGCGCCGGATTCGGGATAAAGGCCCCGGGACGGGAGCGGAAGGGAACGGGAAGGGATCCCAAAAAACGCCGAGCCGCCGCGTCTCGGGGATCCGTGCGGGGAAGGGGGAGTTCCCTCTCCGCGTCGTGCCCGGCCAGGAAGATCGCCCTTAGGTTCTCGTCGGGGATGAATTTGAACGCCAAGGCGCCGGTCCACCCCGGTAGCTCGGCGCGGAAGAGGGCGACCTCCCGGCCGTCGAAACGCCGGCCGCGGACTTCCAGGCTTCCGGAGAAGCCCCGGGCGGAACGGAGGGTGCCCGAGCAGATCCCGTACACGCGATATCCGGCTTCGTCGATCCGGATTTCCGATTCCGCCGCCCGGGTCGGCGCGCCCAGGAAGCCGAGCAGGGCCGCCGCGAGCAGGGCCCGGAAGCTATACCGCCTCATGATGCCGTCCCGGGGCCGTTCCGGCCGCGGATCCGGCCGGAACGAGGACCCCCGTGCGAATCTTGGGATCCGGCTCCTTCGACCCGAAACAGGACCGTCACTCCCAGGGACGAGAGGAAGAAGGCGACCAGCCAGGCCGAGCGCCCGGGATACCGGGCGAACCAGGAGGGCCGGAAGTCCCGGGCCGCCCGGTACGCGGACAACGGAACGGCTCGGAACACCCCGTTTACCGCGACGGGGACTCGGGCAAAGGCCGCGCCCCGGTCCGAGAGCACGGCCGTATAGGCGCCCCGGACAGACAGGGGCAGGGAGGCTCCGAACATCCCCGGCGCCGTGCGCCGGAGCGGCCCCTCCCAGGCGGTCCTCCGGTCCGGGTAGAGAACCCGGAGCTCCGGGGCGGCAAGCCAGGGGCTCCGAAGGACGAGTTCCAGGCCTCCGGAATGCTCGTGCACGGAAACGGACACGGCCTCCTCCGCCATCAGGGAATCCAGGCGCCGTTTCAGGAAGGAGACCGCCCGGGGGGTCCGGAAGAATTCCGCCGTATACGCGCCGTACAGGTCGCTGGCGAACACCACGACCCCCCGGTTCCGGTATTCCCGCGAGGCGAGGAGGGGATCCCCGAGCTCGTTGGCCAGAAGCACCGTCGAAGGGTTCCGGGGGCTGAGCAGGGCCATCCCGTCCACCCTGGAGACCCGTTCCCCGTTCAAGGCCAGGACGGCCTGGGTCTCCCGGGAAAAGGAGGTCCTGGATACGCTTTTCCGGTCCTCGAAGAGGAGGGACGGAATCTGGTCGAATCGTGTGGCCCGGTACGCCCGGCCGCCGGTGTTCCGGGCCAGCCGCTCCAGCAGGCCTCGGTCCGCGTCCTCCCCCACGGCGATCGTGGAGACGCTGAGCCCCGCCCGGACGGCCTCCTCCTCGATGGGCCGGAAATCCGCGGGCTTTGTGACTCCGTCGGAGACGACCACCGCGTGGCGGTCCGGGCCCGCGATCTTGGACACCTCGGCGATGCCCTCCCTGAGGGCGGCCGCGAGATCCGTCCCGCCCCCCGCGGCCAGGCTGGGAAGGTCGCGGGCGGGCTGGATGGACGCGTTCGGTTCGAAGCGGTAGAGCCAGGACCGATCCTCGGAGAAGAGGAGCAGGCCCACCCGGTCCGTAGGCTTCAGGGCCTTGAGGAATTCGACGCCCGCGGCCTTGGCCAGGGAAAGCTTGTCCCCGAACATGCTGCCGGACACGTCCAGGAGCAGCAGGACCGTCAGGTCCGGAAGACGCTTCAAGGATCTTGGGAGAAGGTCCACGGGAAGAAGGGGTTCCAGTTCCGGATTGTCCCCGGACCGGCCGAAGTCCGGGGAATCCGCGACGAACATGAGGCTCACGGCCCTGCGCTCCACCAGGTCCCTCAGGGTCCGGGATACTCCGGACGGGATGTCCCGGAGGGGCACGCCGTCGAAGGCTACGAGGGGATAGGCGGCCGGATCCGCGTCCTCCAGCTCCTCGGGGAGTATCCGGCGAGTCGAGTAGGCGGACTCCAAAAAGCCGGACCCGCCGGGGCGGCGGCTGACCACCAGGACCCGAGGGAATCCGGGATCCGGCTCGGCCACCAGGATTTCCTCCCGGCGCGTGCCGCGGGGGCCGGAAAAGACAAGGGTTACGGGCCCCCCCGTCCCGGTCGTCGCGAAGCGGATTCCCTCCGACCGGATTTCCGGCACCTTCCAGGTTCCCAGGACCCGGGAATCCTGGACCGCCGAGCCAAGCTCGAACTCCCGAGCCCCGGGGCCGACCGAAACGGACATCCTCACCCCGGAGGATCCGGGCGTCGAGGCGTAGGAGGACGCCCGAAGTAGGGGGCGATCGTCCGGGGGGATGACCAGCGAGACTGAACGCCCCGATCGGGCCTGGAAATCCCGAATCAACCCGACTTCTTCCGCGGAGGGCGGGGTTCCGCAGAAGAGCCGAATCCGGCCGAACGCCCGCGGAGAGGCCTCAGCGTCCCGAAGCGCCGTCTCAACGGCCGGCCGGGCCGGCAGGGACTCCGCCCGGACCTCCTCGGCCCCCGGCGCCCCCCTCCGCAGGGGCACGACCCGGTCGTATTCGACCGCGTACAGGTTCGACCGGGGCATGCGAAGATCCGCGAGGGAAGCGGGGGCGCCGTCGCGGGGGGCCAGGAGGTAGGAACGTGCCGGCGCGAGGAAGGCGGGAACCGGAAGGGGTGTCCCCGCCAGGTAGGCCGCCAGGAACAGGGGCGGAACGGAAAGGAAGGCGATCCGCGGCGCTTTTCCCTTGTACGGCGTCATGGTTCCGCCTATTCTATAAGCGCGCCCTATACTTCCGCAAGGCAAAAAGGAGTATTCCATGGACGCCTCCATCATCAACCCCTTCATCGCCGCGACCGCCGCAGTCTTCAAGGAGATGTTCGGCCTGGACGCCGCGCCCGACAAGCCCTACGTGTTGGAGGAGAGCTCGGACTCGAAGTGGGAGATCTCCGGACTGATCGGCCTGGCGGGAGCCGCCCAGGGGATCGTGGCGGTCCGCCTGCCCCCGGGACTCGCGGAAACCCTATTGGGCCGGACCGGCATGACCTTCAAGACCGACGACGAAAAGAAGCAGATGGTGGGCGGCCTGGTGGCGGAGCTCACGAACATCGTCTCCGGAAACGCGGCCGGGAGGTTCAAGGACATCAACCTGGACATCGCCCCGCCCGTGGTCGTCCGGGGGGACAAGCACCAGATCTCCTGGCCCAAGATCGCCCCGGTCCTGGCCGTGCCGATGAAGACCGAGGCGGGCTCCTTCGAGCTGGACGTGTGCTTCAAGGGGGCGTGACCTATCCAAAAATTCGCGGAAGCTTCGCTTCCGCGCCGTGATTACCTGTCCGGAAACTTCGTTTTCGGACAGGTAATTACGTGACGTCCCGGAGCCACTTCCTCGTTCCCAGCCTCCAGAGCCCCAGGCCCAGCTTGGCCGCCTCGTCCAGGTTCAAGAGCAGGTAGACCGCCCAGGGCTCGAGGTTCCAGACGAAGGCTCCCAGGGCGGCCAGGGGTACGCCGACCCCCCAGACCCCGAAGATGTCGTAGAAGGCCGCGAACTTCGTGTCCCCCCCGGATCGGCATATCCCGATGACGATGTGAAGGTTGAAGACCTTCGCGGGGAAGAAGAGGGCCAGGCCGAAGAGCATCGCCCGGGACTCGCGGAGCACATCGGGCTCCAGCCGGAATAGGTAGGGCAGGGCCAGGACCGATGGGACGAGCAGGAGAGCCACCGCCGTGCCCAGGGCGGGAGCCAGGACGGCGAACCGGCCCGCCCAATCGTAGGCCCCCTCCCGGTTGCCCTCCCCGATCCGTTTTCCGATCATCACGGCGCTGGCGTTGGCGGTCCCCATGAAAAGGACCATGGCCAGCTGCAGGAAGGTGTTCTGGATGTTGAACGCCGCGATGGCGCCCGTGGACATCCGGGCGAAGATCCCGTTGTAGAAGGTCACCCCCAGGGCCCACATCCACTCGTTGAGCACCACCGGCAAGGCGATTCCCGCGAAGCGCCCGACGAAGGCCGCGTTCCAGTCCGTCAACTCCCGAAGGGATCCCGCGGGGGGATACCGGCGGGCGTAGGCGACCCCGAGGACGATGGCCGCTTCCAGGCATCGGGAGACGACCGTGGCGATCGCGGCCCCCCGCACGCCCAGGGCCGGGAACCCCAGGTTTCCGAAGATCAGTACCCAGTTCAGGACGAGGTTCGCGGCCAGGGATAGGACGGTCGCGGCCAGGGGCAGACGCACTTTCTCCGTTCCCCGGAGGGCCATGGACAGGACGAAGCTGACCGCCAGGGCCGGGAAGCTCCAGGCGGCGACGCGGAGGTAGGAGGCCCCCAGATCCAGGACGGCGGGATCCTTGGAATACAGACCCAGGACGAAGCGGGGCGCTCCGGCGGACGGGACCAGGAAGACCAGGGCCGCTCCGAGCCCCAGGGACAGGGCCATCCCGACGGTCCTGCGGATCCCGGCCAGGTCCTGCTTGCCCCAGTACTGGGCCGTGAACACCCCGGAGCCGGATCCGATTCCGAAGATCAGGATCAGCAGGAGGAAGTACACTTGGTTGCCCAGGCCCACCGCGGCCAGTTCCGCCGCCCCGAGCCTGCCCACCATGATCGTGTCCAGCATGTTCACCGAGGAGGCGACCAGGTTCTGGAGGGCTATCGGGATGGCGATGCGGAAGAGGTCCGCGAAGAACCGGCGATCCGAGAGGAAGCGGCCGAGGGCTCCGGAGGGTCCGCGCGGAATATCCATGGACCGCCATCCTAGCCCAAGGCGGATCGGAGCGGCAAGCCCGGCCGATT
>JAAYUR010000168.1 GCA_012517645.1 Treponema sp. | reverse complement strand
CGGCCTTGTCCAGGTCGAGGGCCACGTTCTTGACCTCCGTGGGATTCGGCAGGTACCGCACGACCCCGTCCAAAAGGACCTGGACGGCCTTGTTCTTATAGGCCGAGCCCACGAACACGGGCACCATCTGCTCCGCGATCGTGCCGGCCCGCACCGCGGAGATGATCATCTCCGGGGTTTCCGTGCCCTCCAGGTAGGCTTCCGCCAGCTCGTCGGAGAACATGGAGGCCGTGTCCAAAAGCTCTTCCCGGTACTTGGCCGCATCCGCGGCCATATGGGCGGGGATCTCGGCGTAGCGGATGTCCTCCCCGTTGGGGCCGTCGAAATACACGGCTTTCATGTCCACCAGGTCCACGACGCCCTCGAATTTGTCCTCCAGGCCGATGGGCAGGGTCAGGAAGGCCGCGTTCAGTCCGAGCTTTTCCACGATCTGGCTCTTGACCCTGTAGGGGTTGGAGCCCACCCGGTCGCACTTGTTGATGAAGGCAAGGCGCGGCACGTGGTACCGCTTGAGCTGGCGGTCCACCGTGAGGGTCTGGGATTGGACCCCCCCCACGGCGCAGAGGACCAGGACGGCTCCGTCCAGGACCCGGAGGGCCCGTTCGACCTCGATGGTGAAGTCCACGTGGCCGGGGGTGTCGATCAGGTTGATCGTATGGTCCCCCCAGGTCACGTTCGTGGCCGCGGACTGGATCGTGATCCCCCGCTCCTTCTCCAATTCCATGAAATCCATGGTCGCGCCGGCGGCGTCCTTTCCCCGGACTTCGTGGATCGCGTGGATCTTCTGACAATAGAACAGGATGCGCTCGGAAAGAGTCGTCTTGCCCGAGTCGATGTGGGCGCTGATGCCGATATTCCGCATTTTCTTCACGTCGAAAGCCATGCTCTTCCTCTACCTCGCAGTATGGGGTTCTATCTCACGGGCCCGTCACCGAGCGGCCCCGGCTCCTTGCGTCCAACGGAACTTTTGGGGGATGAAAACGCACACTATGTTGCAGTTCTTGCGGTTTTCCGTAATTCCTTTGAAAAACCGTAACCCGTCCGCAGTGTATAGAGGATGGGGAGAAGTTTCAAGGGGCCGCGCGGGGCGCAATGCGCCCCGCGGCGACGAAGCCGTAGGGCTTCGTCGAGGTTGCGGGACTTTCGGTTCCTGGGTCCTGTTACCTTACTTGTACACGATCTCCCACTCCACCGGTATCGCCTTCTTCAGCAAGGCGCTGACGCCGCAGTACTTCTCCTGGGATAGGGTCACGGCCTTGCGTACGTTTTCGTCCTTGAGCTTGTCCGAGGCCTTGAACAGGTAGGTGATCTTTATCGAGGAATAGTACTTGGGATGCTCCTCGGTGAGTTCCCCGCTTACCCGCATGTCGAACCAGGTTATCGGCTCCCTCATTTTCTTGAGGATGGAAATCACGTCCATCCCCGAGCATCCTGCCAGGGCGGCCAACAGAAGAGGTTTCGGACGGGGGCCCGTATCCTTTCCTCCCACGGCTTCGTCCGCGTCCAACCGTACCTTGTGTCCGGACACCTCCGCCTCGAAGGCCATATCGCCGGCCCATGCGCAGGAAATCTCGTGCTTCATCGTATCCTCCTCAAGTGATTCCAGTATACGAAATCCGGACCCTCCGGGCAATTGAGCCAATTTCAAACCTGGCCGGCGTTTGAAATTGGCTTCGCGATCGCTTGTCGCCGTCTTGATACGTCCCGAGGGGAGGAATATAATTCGGTTCCATTGAACGGATCCGGGCCCTTTGGGGCCCCAAAGGAGCGGTATACGATGAGGAACGGTTACAGTGTCTTGGCCGGCGCGACCCGAATTCGCGCCCCCCGAACCTGACGAACCGGTTTCCCCCGCCGTCCGATCCGGAGGCCGCCCGGCCTCCTTCGGCGTCCAACCGGTATCTCGTCTAAGGCTCGGCCCCCCTGGGTCTAGGCTTTCGTCTCCGGAATCGTTCCGGGGCGAGTCATCGGATACCGGAACACTCGGCCGCCCGTCGCAGCCGAGGATTCCCATGGACGCATCATGGAACGAAAACGAACCAAACCCGGCGCCGTCCTTCTGCGCCTCGTGCCCTACTACAAGCCCTACGCCCTGACCCTGACGGCCGATCTCCTGGCCGTCCTGGTCGCCGCCGCCCTCTCCCTTGCCCTGCCAATGGTACTCCGCTCCCTGGTGGACGAGGTGGTACCCTCCGGGGACGCCCGCCGTCTTCTGGGACTCTCGGCCCTCGTGTTGGGCCTTTCGGTGGGGAAATTCGCCGCCAACTTCTTTACCCTTTACGCGGGCCATGCCTTCGCGGTGGCTATGGAACGGGACCTGCGCCGGGACTTCTTCGACAAGCTTACCCGGATGTCCTTTTCCTTCTTCGACGACCGGAAGACCGGGGAGCTCATGTCCCGGATGTCCAACGACATCAACAAGGTTTCCGACGCGGTGAACCACGTTCCCGAGGACATCCTGCTGACCCTGGCCACGACGGTCGGTACCTTCGCGGTCCTGGCCTCCCTGGACCCGGCCCTGGCGGTGATCTCCTTCCTGCCCATCCCCCTGGCGGCCCTGTATTCCGGCCCCCTGGGAGGGAGGATACTGACGGGCTTCGAGAAGGCCAACGACGCCGTGGCCGGGGTGAGCGTCCGGATCGAGTCCGTGGTCTCGGGGATGCGGACCGTCCAGGCCTTCGCCCGGGAGCCCCAGGAGATCCGGCGTTTCGGGGAGCTCAACCGGGCCATCTATGAAGCCTGGCGGGGAGTTCTCTGGTCCCTAGGCGCCTTCTTCGGAGGCGCGGACTTCCTCAAGGATCTGGCCCGGCTCGTGGTCACCGCCGCGGGGGGCTGGTTCGCCCTGAAGGGGCGGATCAGCCCGGGGACCCTGGTGGCATTCCTGTTCTACGCCAACCTGATCCTGGAGCCCGTGGATCGGCTGACCCGTACCGTGGAGGCCACCCAGCGCCTGGCCGCGGGGCTCAAGAACTACTTCGAGATCCTGGACGAGGAGCCTGCGATCCGGGACCGCCCGGACGCCCTGCACCTGGAACGGCCCAAGGGCGGAATCCGCTTCGAGAACGTGACCTTCGGGTACGCCCGGGGCCGGCATGTGTTCCGGCGCTTGACCGCGGACATAGCCCCGGGCTCGACCGTCGCCCTGGTGGGGCCCAGCGGCGCGGGGAAGACGACCTTCTGCAGCCTGATCCCCCGGTTTTACGAGCCCCGGGAGGGACGAGTCCTGCTGGACGGCCGGGACGTCCGGGAGTACCGCCTTGCGGATCTCCGGAGGGCGGTGGGGATCGTCCAGCAGGACGTATTCCTCTTTCCCGGGACGGTGCGGGAGAACATCCGATACGGCCGGCCCGAGTCCTCGGACGCCGAGGTCGAGGTCGCGGCCCGGAGCGCGAACGCCCACGAGTTCATCCGGGACCTTCCGGAGGGGTACGACACGGATATCGGGGAGCGGGGCATCAAGCTTTCGGGGGGCCAGAAGCAGAGGCTTTCCATAGCCCGGGCCTTCCTGAAGGATCCCGCGGTCCTGATTTTGGACGAGGCGACCAGTTCCCTGGACGTGAAAAGCGAGCAGGCGGTCCAGGAAGCCCTGAAGCGCCTGACCCGCGGGCGCACCACCCTGATCATCGCCCATCGGCTCTCCACCGTCCGGGGGGCGGACGAGATCCTGGTGCTGACCGAGGAGGGCATCGTGGAGCGGGGAGCCCATGAGAGGCTCCTGGAAGCCCGAGGAACCTACGCGGACCTGTACGCCCTCCAGACCCAGGGCATCGCGGTGGAGGAGGACGAGGAGGAGACCGCGGGCCGGGAGCTCGGCGCCTAGGCCGACGACCCTCAGGAGCCGGGTACCGCCCGGCCCCGGGATGCACAAGCTTCGTATCACCAGGTCATGAACCTTTCCTGTAGGGGGGAAGCCCTCTCCCCCCGCTCCACCGGTCTATAAGGCCTGGGAAGTCCGTTCCGAAGGGCCGGACCAAGTCGTCCAGGGTATCCCAGGATCCCCCGAGGCCGCGGCCCAGGAAGCCGCGGACCCCGTCCAGGCCGTATTCCGCCAGGAGCCAGGCCCCGAAGCCGTGGCAGGCCTCGTACCAGGCCGCGTCCGT
>JAAYUR010000136.1 GCA_012517645.1 Treponema sp. | reverse complement strand
CGCGGGCGACCGTGGACTTCCCGGAGGCGGGGAGTCCGATCAGGGCGACGGATCGGAGATCCGAATCTATCGGGGACGCGGCCATGGGGCATCCTAGCCGCGGGAGGCGGGCCGGGTCAATTCCGGGGCGGGCCGGACTGTTCTGCCTTGGCGGCCGCGGCCCCGTTCGGCGTGCCGGCGCCGGGATCTGGAACCCGGTACTCCGCCCAGCGGACCCGCCCGGCCCGGACCGCGTCCCGAAGGCTTCGCTCGACCCTGCTGGGAGTGGCGGAACCGGACTTCACCTCCACGAAGAGGATCTCCCGGACTTCTCCCCCGGAGGCCCCGACGAAGGCCACGAAGTCCACGGGCTTGCCGATGAACCGAAGGTCTCCGGGATCCGCCGGGAAGCCCGGGAGGTAGGGGGCCGCCTGCTCCGCCGCCAGTCCCCCCAGGACCGCCCGGGACCGCTTTACCGCGTCCTCCCGCTCCGCGGCGATCCGATCCGCCAGGCCGCGCTCCGCCTCCAGCCGGCCGGCCCTCCGGCCGACCAGGAGGCCCAGGGCCAGGACCACCGCCAGGAGGGCCGCGAGGAGCCCCGCGGCGAATATCAGGGAGGCACCCGTAAAGGCCGGGTAGTAGGGTTCCGGGCTCATGGGAGGAGTATACGACGGCGGACGGTGGTCGGTGAACCGTGGACGGACGTGCTTCTGCCGCGGGCAGGTACCGACAACGCTGAAGCTGAAATCGGCGACCGAGCCGTCGCCTCGTTCCCGTCCACTGTCCACTGTCCACTGTCCACGGTTCACCGTATACTCCCCCCATGCCCTTTCTCCCCGTGTCCCGGGCGGACCTGGAAGCCCGGGGGATCGCTCAAGCGGATTTCGTGCTCGTCACCGGGGACGCCTACGTCGACCACCCCGCCTTCGCCGCGGCCCTCCTGGGACGCCTCCTGGAGGCGGAGGGATATTCCGTCGCGATCCTGGCCCGGCCGGACCCCGACGACGTCGAGGCCTTCCGCCTTGCGGGCCGGCCCCGGCTGGCCTTCCTGGTGGGCGCGGGGGCCCTGGACTCCATGGTCTCCTCGTACACGGCGGCCCGGAAGCCTCGGTCCGAGGACGACTACGCCCCGGGAGGCCGGCCGGAGCTCTGCCTGAGGGGGGACGGGACCCTGGGACCCGGGAAGGCCGGCCGGAGGAACGCCCGGCCGGACCGGGCCGTGATCGCCTACTCCGCCAAATGCCGGGAGGCTTTCAAGGGGGTGCCCGTACTGATCGGGGGCATCGAGGCTTCCCTGCGTCGCTTCGCCCACTACGACTACTGGTCCGACACGATGCGCCGGTCCGTCCTTCTGGACTCCAAGGCGGACCTCCTTGTCCACGGAATGGGGGAGTCGGCCCTCCTCGAGATCGCCCGGCGGCTGGCCGCCGGGGAGCCCGCCGCCGGGATCCGGGGCGTGCGGGGGACCTGCCGGCGGACCTCCCGGAGGGAGGATCTTCCGGCCGGGGCGGTGGAGCTTCCGCCCTGGTCCGCGGTCTCCGCCCCGGGGGAGCCGGGGTTCGCGGCCTACGCCGAGTCTTTCCGCATCCAGCACGGGAACGCGGATCCCTATTCGGGCAAACCCCTGGTCGAGGAGTCCGAGGGGCGCTTCGTGGTCCAGGAACCTCCCGCTTTCCCCCTGGCCGCGGACGATCTGGACCGCCTCTACGAGGCCCCCTACGAGCGGTCCGCCCACCCGATCTACGAACCCTTCGGAGGAGTGCCCGCCTTGGAGGAGGTCCGGTTTTCCCTTGCCTCGGCCCGGGGCTGTTTCGGTTCCTGCTCCTTTTGCTCCCTGGCCTACCACCAGGGCCGCATCGTCCAGGCCCGGTCCGCGGACTCCCTGGAGAGAGAGGCCCGGATCCTGACGGGCCTCCCGGGTTTCAAGGGCTACATACACGACGTGGGCGGCCCGCTCGTAGGGCGCCTCGTAGAGGCGGTCCAGGGCGGCCGCGGCCAGGGGGAAGGCGGGGGGTTCCTGGACGACGAAGCGGCCTTCGGACTCCTCCGCCAGGGGACGGCCCGAGTACGGATCCGCGTTCAGGTGCT
>JAAYUR010000196.1 GCA_012517645.1 Treponema sp. | reverse complement strand
GGATCCGCAGTCCCGGTTCCCGGAAGGCCGGGAAGAAGGAATCCAGGGGACGGTCCCGGATCTCCGCCACGGGAATCCCTGTCCAGTCCTCCATGCAGGGATTCCAGTAGCGCACGGAAAGGCCTCCGTCGGCCAGAAAGATCCCGGCGGGGATGCGGTCCAGGACGGAGGGGGAGGGATTCATACCGATCCGTAGCCGTCCAGGGCGGTCTGGAGGCGCTGGAGGGAGTCCATGGAAAGGAATACCGCTATCTCCCCCTCGATCCGGAGGGTCTGGACCCGGAAGATCGTCTTCACCAGGAGGACCGCCTGGGCTTCCTCCAGACGGGTCTCCGCCATCAGGACGCCCGCCTCCCCCTCGAGGTAGGACGGGACGGAATAGGTCAGGTGGAAATGAAGCTCGTTGGAGACGGCGCCCATGATGGCGTTGATCACGATGTTGCCGACCTCGCAGAGGGTGTCCGCCCGAAGGGCGTCCAGGCCTTCCTCGCGGCAGTGCTCCTCCCCGGTGATGCAGTCGACCAGGCGGCCGGCCTCGGCGGACCGGAAGACCAGCTCCGAGACTCCCTCGATCTCGCCCCGATACCGCATGGTTACCGCGGAGAGCCGGTCCCCTCCGGTATCCAGGGTATCCCGGAGGGCCTCGGCGGACAGGATCCGAATTTCCGGGGCGGCCAGGTCTATGTGGGAATCCAGCATGAGGTTCAGGACCTCCGCCGCCTGGCCGATGCCCAGGGTGACCAGCTCCACCAGGGCGTCCATCCGACGGTCCCGGGGGTTCACGGCCTCTCCCCGGCCAGGACCTTCCGTACCGCCTCCCGGAGCTCCTCGGGTCGGGGAGGCTTGTTCGCCATGCCCGCGGCCCCCAGGGCCAGGACACGGTCCCGGGTGGACTTCTGGATGTCCGCGGAAAGCACGAAGACGGGAACCCCGAGTCCCCGGGCGCGCAGCTCCTCCAGGACCTCGAACCCGCTCATCTCCGGCATCAGAAGATCCAGGATGACCAGGTCCGGGGAATCCGAGACTATGCGCCCAAGGGCTTCCCGCCCCCCGGTCGCGAACGACAGTTCGTAGGAATCGCCCAGAACTCGAGCCATGATGTTCCGGGCGGTTTCAGAGTCGTCAACCAGAAGTATTCGAGGCATGATCTCAGATTGTGGATATTATTAAGTTTTTGTCAAATCGCTTTCGGACGTTTCCGGGACGGAACAAGCGCTGAAACCACTCCCTTCGGCCCCGGCTCTTTGCACGAACAAGGCCGACACCAGGAGAACCCCCGAGAGCGCCAGGACGGCTCCGCCGGCTTTCTCCGCGGGCCCCGGAAAGAGGGACGTCACCATCAAGTACGGTCGGGTTGCGGCCCAGGAGATCCCGGCGATCCCCGCCGACCCGGCCGCGGCCCGGAGAATCCGGCCCGCACGGCCCTCCGGCGCGAGGGGCGCGAAGCGCAGGCGTCCCCGCACGATCCCGGCAGCCAGGCGGCCGCCCAGGTACAGAGTCGCCAGCGCCAGGACGCCGACGAGAACCCACATCCCCGCGACCCCGTACCGTATACGGCTGAACTTGACGGGCTTGAATCCGCACCACCGGGACCAGTCGGCCAGCAGGACGGAAATGACCGGCCAGCTTCTCTGGGTGTTGGTCAGGACGACGATCCCGTCGCCGGATTCCGGAACCGAGTGGAAATGGGTCATCCACCCGTGGCCCTGCCCGCCGTGCCACACGGCCCGGCGCCCGTCCGAGAGGCGCTCCGTGAAATGGCCGAACCCGTAGGCGTCGGCGGCCATGCCGAAGAGGCCCCGGATCTCGGCGGATTCGGCGTAAAGCGCCTGGACGGACTCGGCCGAAAGGACTCCGGCGCCCTCCCCGCCGGGCACCCGCATCCCGGCCCGGGCGAAGGCCGCGATGTCCCGGACGGTGGTGAACAGACCGCCGGACCCCTTCTCGGAATACACGTAGGCGCCGACCCTCCGGCCTTTTAGATCGTGGCCCGAGGCGCTCCGCTCCCGGATGGCCGCGTTCCATTCGTAGGAGGAATCGCCCATGCCCAGGGGCCCGAGGACCTCCTCGGCCATATACCGGGCGAAGGGCCTGCCGGATACGTTCTCCACGACGAGTTCCAGGAGGTTGAAGCCCACGTTGGAGTATTCGAAGCCGGCGCCGGGTTCCCGGTTCATCCGAACCGTACCGGCCAGGGCGTCGCGGAGGG
>JAAYUR010000086.1 GCA_012517645.1 Treponema sp. | reverse complement strand
AGCGGGGGCTCGTTCCTGCCCCGGACCCGGGGAGGGCGCGTTTGACAGCTTGTAGGACGCGTAGTACAGTGATTCTATATGTCCTTACCCTCCAATTTCAAGTCCGCGGTGGACCATACGGCCGCGATCAACGCGGAATGGATCCGAAGATACCGGGAATCCGCCCAGGGGGTCCGGAACCCCGCGGTCAGGCGCCTCATGGTATCCGTGTTGGACCAGAAAACCAGCCAGGCGGATCTGCTCCGGGCGGTCTCCGAGTCGGAAGACCCCGGAGGGGACCTCTCGGCATCCCGGGGACTTCCGCGAGCGATAGACCCCTTCGGCCGGCCCCCGGAGGAGCAGGCCGTCCCGCCCGCGGACACAGCGGCGGCCCCGAAACCCGATGAAGACTCCGCGGCGGACCTGCTTCGGATGGTCCAAACGGGGGAGGAAGACCTGGGCGCTCTCTTCGAAACCCTCCGGGGATGGACGACGGACGCAGAAAACCAGGAAAGGCTCCACTCCCTTTCCGAAATCTCCCGCAAAATCGGCGACTGGGTCCGGGACCATCTGGAACTGCTCTCCCTGTTCTGACCCGGCTCCTCGGTTCGGCTTGCGCCGGGCAACCCGTCCGTGCTACCCTGCGGGACGCCATGTTCGCATTCCCCGTATTCGCCCTGCCCCTGGGATACCTCTCCCTGGTCGCATGGTTCTTTCCGCGCCATCGGGAGGAAGCCCTCGCCCGCAGCTTCGGCAGGGGCCTGGCCCTGGGCATCCTTTGCGCCCTGATCCATAGCATCGCCCTGGGATGGATCCCGGAAGCATACGGCAGTCCCCTCTTCGTGTTCAGGATCTGGTGGGAGCGCTTCCTGCTTCCCTTTTCCCTGGCCCTCTCCGCCTCTCGCCTGCTCCTCAGCTTCGAGGATATGGTGCGCTCCGACGCGGCCCTGCGGAGGTTCACGGCCTTCCTGTTCGGGGTCTTCACGATCCTGAGCCTGGCGTCCGCGGTGCGCTACGCGGGGGACCCGGATCCTTTCGTCCTGTTCTTCTACCCCGTGCTGACCGTCGCGGGTATCTTCGGGGCCCTGTTCTTCCTGGAGCGGGCGGTGACGGAGGCTGGCATCTACGCGGTTCTCTGGGTGGCGGCGGGCGCGGCGGCGAGCCTTGCCTTCGCCTTCATAGCCTACCTCTTCGAGGCGAGGCTCGAGTGGCTCGGAGCCATCCTGAGCCTGTCCGTGCTGGGCATAACGGCGTATAAGGTGCGTTTTTTGATGAACTAAAACGGGACCAGAGGGACTCGAACCCCCGACCTACCGCTTAGAAGGCGGTTGCTCTATCCGGTTGAGCTATGATCCCCTCCGCGCTCTTCCGCGCGCGGGAACTCGGGACGGGCGGATTTGAACCGCCGATATCCAGCTCCCAAAGCTGGCGCCTTAGCCGCTAGGCAACGTCCCGGAGCACCCGCGTACTCTAGGCCGAAGGCAAATCCTTTGTCAATTGAAGGTTCCCCGACAGGGTCAAGCCTTCCCGGCTGCCCGGCGAAGCCTCCGGAGGGCGCTCGGCCGCAGGCCCGGGCTTTTTCCCTTGACAACCGGAAAAATCGGGTTCTATCATGGCGGCAGTCCTTTAGGCTTGGGATCCCCGGGCCTTAACAATCAAGGAGCGCTTATGGCCTTTACGACCGATCTCATCCGGAACGTGGCCCTGGCGGGACACGGAGGGACGGGAAAAACTTCCTTGCTCGAGCACCTGCTCTTCACGGGCGGGGCCATCTCCAAGCCGGAGACCGTGGACTCGGGCAAAACCGTCAGCGACTACATGGAGGACGAGATCGCCCGCAAGATCTCCCTTCACGCGGCCTTCTGCCACATGGAGTGGAGGGGCAAGAATATCAATTTTATCGACACGCCCGGTTCTTCCGACTTCGTGGGGGACGTGATCCTGGCCTTCCGCTCCTGCGAGACGGCCCTGCTCCTCGTCGACGGCAAGAGCGGGGTCCAGATCGAGACCATCAAGCTCTGGAGGGAGTTGGAAAAACGGGAGAAACCCCGCTGTATCTTCATCTCCAAGCTCGACGAGGAACGCGCCGATTTCGACGCCACCCTGGCGGACATCAAGGAAAAGTTCAAGATGAGCGCGGTCCCGGTGACCCTTCCCATGGGGGGCGGTTCATCCTTCAAGGGCGTGATCGATGTGGTGAACGGCAAGGCCTATCCCCTCCCCTCTTCGGGAGAGCAGAAGGAAGCGGCCTCCGAGATCCCCGCGGAATTCGCCTCCGCCTTTCAGGAAGCCCGGGCCCGGCTCTCGGAAGCCGCCGCGGAGGGGGACGACGAGCTCATGGAGAAGTACCTGGAAGCGGGAGAGCTTTCCCAGGAAGACATCGTGAAGGGTCTTTCCGAAGCCCTGGCCGCCAACCGCATCCTCCCGGCCTTCGCGGGAGCGGGGCTCAGGAACTCCGGCTGCGCCGCCCTGCTCGACTTCCTCGCGGAGATCGCCCCCTCGCCCATGGCGCTGAAGCCCGAGGTCGTCAAGAACTCCAAGGGAGAGGAAATGGAGTTCGGCGTGGATCCGTCCAAGCCGACC
This sequence comes from Treponema sp., assembly GCA_012517645.1. Lineage (GTDB taxonomy): Bacteria > Spirochaetota > Spirochaetia > Treponematales > UBA12059 > JAAYUR01. The sequence goes on along the minus strand of JAAYUR010000086.1, from coordinate 12,602 downwards.
ACGGCCCTGGTCATCCGGACCCAGATCGACCAGTTCTCCGGCCGGCTTTCCTTCTTCAAGGTCTTTTCCGGCAAGCTCACCCCGGACACGGAACTGTTCAACGTCCGGGAGAACAAGAAGGAGAAGATCGGCAAGCTGTACCGGGCCCAGGGCAAGAAGCTCGAGGAAGTCCCGGAGCTCTGCGCCGGGGATATCGGGCTAACTTCCAAGGTGGCGGGTCTCAAGACCAACGACACCTTGACCCTGCACGAGGAGCAGTTCGCCTTCGCGCCCCTGCGTCTGCCCCAGCCGGTCCACGCCCTGGCCATCTCCGCGGTCAATAAGAAGGAAGAGGACAAGATGTCCGAGCTCCTGTACAAGGCCGCGGAGGAGGACCTGACCTTCCAGGTCCGGTTCGACAGCGAGACCAAGGAGACCGTCATTTCCGGGATGGGCGAGCTCCAGATAAACATGATCTTGGAAAAGATCAAGACCGGCGCCAAGATCGCCGTGGAAACCCGGACCCCCCGGGTGGCCTACCGGGAGACCATAACCAAGAAGGCCCACGCCGAGTACACCCACAAGAAGCAGACCGGCGGTCATGGACAGTACGCCCGGGTTGTCTTCGACATCGAGCCCCTGGAACGGGGCAAGCAGTACGAGTTCGAGAACAAGATCTTCGGCGGCGCTGTTTCCAAGGGCTTCATCCCCGGCATCGAAAAGGGCATCCACCAGGCCATGGAAGCCGGTGTCGTGGCGGGCTACCCCGTCGTGGACGTCAAGACCATGATCGTGGACGGCAAGGAACACCCCGTGGATTCCTCGGAAATGGCCTTCAAGATCGCGGCCCGGGGCGCCTTCCGGGAGTGCATGCGTCAGGCGGGCCCGGTACTGCTGGAGCCCATCATGAACCTGACGGTCTTCGTGGAGGAGAAGTACCTCGGGGACATCATGTCCGACCTCTCCGGCCGACGCGGCCGGATTTCCGGTCAGCAGCCCGTTGGCGGAGGGATCGTCGAGGTGAAGGCTCAGGCTCCCCAGGCGGAACTCTTGCGGTACTCCATCGACCTCAGGGCCATGACCAGCGGCACCGGGTCCTTCGAGGTGGAGTTCTCCCACTACTCCCCGATTTCCGGCAAGATCGCCGAGGACGTCATCAAGGCGGCCCAGGCCTTCCGGATCCAGGAGGAAGAGGAAGAATAGCGAACCGTCCTTCCGCCGGTTCGTCCGCCGGCTTCGCGGGAAAACCGCGAAACCGGCCCGCCTGGTCGTTGGCAAGCGTACACGGGGCGCCCTCGGGCGCCCCGCTCGTTTTAACCGCACCCGCTCAGGATTCCGCGGCGCCCCGGCCCGCAAAAGCCGCTTTGGGGCAGCCGGTTGGCGCTGTGCGCAAACCGCACCGCGGCACCGGCGAGGCCCTTTCCGGGACAGCCGGTTCGAGCGCACAGGGCTCGAACCGCACCGCGACTCGGGCTTTGCCCGATTCGCGCTACCAGAGCACCATCCTGCCGCGGTCCGCCTCGAAGCCCAGGTCCTTGAGGACCGAGGCGTAGGGTCCGTCAGCGGCGGCCGCTCCGTTCACGGTTTCCACGACCACCTTCCGCTCCGGATCCACCCGGCGAGTCCGGGGTATCTTCAGGAAGGCCAGGGTCGCCTCCGGATCTCCCCCGTCATCCAAGACCCTCACCTCCCGACCCTTCCTCAGGGAGACCGCGGCAAGCCGGGTTCCCCGGTAACAGAGCCGCGAGGAGGCCGTTCGGGGCGGCAGATCCCGGGGCAAGCCCTCCGCGGTTACCCCGGCCAGGCTTGCCGGGTCGCAGGCGTTCAGCCAATACGTCTCGCCGAGGTTATCCGGGCTTTGAAAGGTATTGAAGGCCTCGGGGCTCATGAACTGGAGGCCCCCGAGGCCCGCGAAAAACCTTCCCGCCAGAATTTCCCCCGCCAGCTCCATGGATCGCAAAGCCCGCAGGAGCCGCGCCCAGCCCAGGGCCGGCACCTCGCGCTCCAGTAAAGACCGACAGAGGATGCCCCAGCGGCGGGCAAGGAGCCGGACCCGCTCCCGATCCAACTGATCCCGGTCCAGGGGATCGGGATCGCCCTCCGCCGCCAGGGAAAACCATCGACCCGCGACGGGCGGCCCGCCCCGCCATCGGTCCCTTAGAGCCCGGGGGATGCGGCGAGGGACACCGTACGAGGAAGGCTCCGGGCGCGGATATCCCGCGTCCGGGAGGACGGAGGCCCGGAAACCGAAGCCCGATCGAAGCCCGGAGCGCAGGGTTTCCCAGGAATCCGAAGATGCCATCCCCCTCCAGGCCTCCTCCCAGAGGATCCGGACGCATTCCTCGACGGAACGGCCCGAGGCGTCCCGAACAGCCCAGAAATCCGCGAAGCCGTCCGGAACCACCTCCGACGCCGAGGGACGGTCCGGAAGAACCAGATCCAAGTCCTCGGGCGCGCAAATCCCCGCGGTTTCCCGCCCCGCGCCGAACCAGACGCATCGGCCCTCCGCGAAATCCCGATCCAGCCGGGCCGGGGTGTACTCCGGATCCCGGGCGGGAAGGAGATCCGACTCCCAGAGCCGAACCGGAGCCGCCCAGCCCGCCAGGGGCGCCCAAGGGCGCTCCGGCCGGTTCCCGACGAGACCCTGGATTCTCGCCAGGAACAGCGGAAGGTCCGAGAGAGGCCGCTCGTCCACCCTGGGCCGGGCGGCCTTCCGGGTCAGACGCAGGAGGAGCTCCAGGTTGGTCTCGTCGCAGAATAGATCCTCCGTCCGGCCCTCGACCCGAACCCCCGCCGCGAGGATCCCTTCCTCTGCCAGGGCGGCCAGGACGGACAGGGCCTCCTCCTCCCGGATGCCCAGAACCGAGCCGACCCGTGCCGGAGCCACGGGACCCTCGTACCGGAGCCATTCCGCCAGGACCGCCCGAGGATCCGCCTCGAACTCCGGCCTTCTCTCCTCGTGGATATACAGGTCGAGCCCTCCCGGCCGGATCCGGGCTATCCGGCCGCCCAGGGTCGGGTCGTTCCGGAGAGAGCTCTTCGCGTCCTCACCTAGACTCGCCGCTAGGGCGTTCCATTCGTCCCCGGGGATGAAGACCCGCTCCTTGACCCATTCCGCCAGAGCAGGCCCGTCCTCGGGCGCCCAGCCGGTGAGTTCCCTGCGCAGGCGGGATTCGAAGTCCGATACCAGCCCCGCGCTCAAGGTTGGGCGAAGAGCCGGGGCGCCCAGGGCTTCCTCGATGGCCCGATCGGACAGGGAGACCCCCGACCTCCCCCCGGATCCATCCCCCTCGTACAGGAAGCGGTTCGTCTCCTGCCAGACCGCCTCCCGGGCGAAGGGGCTGGGGGCTCGGGTGCGGAAAACCGGAACCCCTATGCGGCCGTCCGCTATGCCCTCAAGAAGGCGGCCGAGCTCCGCAAGGTAGAAGAGGTCGACCAGACAGGTCCTCCAGGCCTCCGCGGCGACCGGGAAGTCCCCGAAGGAGCTGACCGCGTCGAAGAGCCGCTTGGACCGGAGCCGGGTGATCCACAGGGGGGTGCGCTTGCCGAATCCCGCCCGGGGCAGGATCAGGGACCTGCCCGCCGCCTCCCGGAAGGCGGCCCCGAAGACTCCGGACCGTTCCAGCCGGGATCGAAGGCGGCGCTCCCGGCGACCCGGATCCCCCAAGCGCGCCAGGGCATCCCGAATCGCCGAGTCCGCGGAGACCCCCGGCACCAGGGGAAGGAGGACCAGCACGAAGTCCTCGTCCGCGATCGTCTCGATCCGGACGCCCAAGGCATCCTCGAGTTCCGCGCCCAAGGCCAGGGACAACGGCTCGTTCACAGCCCCGCCCCGGAGGGTGTGCAGGACCGCAGTGACCGCGTCGCCCCGGAGTCCCGGGTCGGAACAGAGCTCCAAGGGTAGACAGGATGGGCCGGCCAGGGGCGCGCCCTGCTGGGCCCGGACCTGGGACTCCAAAAACCGCCCCAGAGCGGTCCGGGCTTCCGTCGTCATTCCCAAGTCCTCCAGAACCCCCGGCGGAAAGCCCCCGGGATCGAAGGACGCGGATAGCTCCAGGGTCCTGCGAACCAGGACCGGACTTCGGTACCGGGCTTCCCCTTTCCAGAAGGGCACGAAATCCGCAGGTCGGTCCAGGGGAACCACCACTACGGCCTCGGGCCCGATGTCCCGGATGCGCCAGGAACGGGTTCCGAAGGAGAAAGCGTCCCCGACCTTTCGCTCCCATACGAACTCCTCGTCGAGCTCCCCGATCCGGGTGCCGTCCGACAGACGCAGGGAATACACTCCCCGGTCCGGGATGGCGCCGCCGGAGGAGTACAGGAGCTGGACCGTCCCCTCCGCGGCGCTCAGGACGCCGGAAGCCCGGTCGAAGCGAAGCCGAGGCTTGAGTTCCCTCAGCCGGGCGGACTCGTAGCGGCCCGCGAGCATCTCCACGACCCCGTCGTAGGCCTGTCGGGAGAGGGTCCGGAAGGGCGAAACGGCGCGGATGTCCTCGTACAGGGCGTCGACGTCCCGGTCCCCGGTCGAGCAGAGAGCCAGGATCGCCTGGGCCAGGATGTCCAGGGGGTTCTCCACAGGAGCCGACGGCTCGATCTCCCGGTCCCGGACAGCCCCGGCCAGGGCGGCGGCGCGCAGCAAGTCCATGCCGTGGAAGGGGAATAGGATACCTCGGCTCGCCCGGCCGACCCCGTGGCCGGACCGTCCCACCCGCTGAAGGGCGGGCGAGACCGCCGGAGGGGAACCCGCCAGGACCACCTCGTCCACGGAGCCCACGTCGATCCCCAGCTCCAGGGATCCCGTGGCCACGACGCAGGGAAGCTCGCCGGCCTTGAGGCGTTCCTCCACCATGCGCCGAACATCCTTGGACAGGGATCCGTGGTGGGCGTAGGCCGCCCCCGTCCCGACCTTCTCGTTTAGAAGAAAGGCGATCCGCTCCGCCCTGCGACGGGAATCCGTGAACACCAGGGTCGAACGGTTCCTGCGGATCCGCCGGTCTAGATCGCTCACCAGGGCCGCATACCGGGAGGACTCCGGCAGTTCGTCTCCTGGTACCGCCTTCGGATCCTGGGCAGGAGGGGCCGGATACTCCACGGAAAGGTCGATCCTCTTTTCCGCCGGGGGAGCGACGACCACCACCGGTCGGGGCTCGTACCGGAACCCGGCCCTTCCGTCTCCGGCGGGAACCTTCCGAAGACCCCCGACAAAGGCCGCGGCGGTCTCCGCCGGGCTCACCGTGGCGGAAAGGGCGATCCTGCGAAACTCCCCGGCCAGGAGGGACAGAGCCCCGATCTGGCAGGCCAGGAAGGCGCCCCGCTTGGAATCCAGGACCGCATGGATTTCGTCCAGGATGAGCAGACGGACTTGGGAGAGGACGGATCTTCCCCGTGGGCTCAACAGAAGGATGGCCAGGCTCTCCGGGGTGGTAGCCAGGATGGAGGGCGGCCGAACCAGGAACCGCCTCCGGTCCGCGGCGGGTGTATCCCCGGATCGTGTTTCCACCCGGATGTCCGGAAAGGCCAGCCCTTCCCCCTCGAAACGAGCCCTGAGGGACACGAGGGGCTCCCGGAGATTGGCGCGGATATCCTCGTTCAAGGCCTTGAGGGGGGAGACGTAGAGCACCGAGAGCCGGGCCGGGTCATACTCACCCAGGACAAACCGGGAAATCGCGTCCAGGAAGGCGGCCAAGGTCTTCCCGCTCCCCGTGGGCGCCAGGGCAAGAACGTCCTGCCCCGCGGCGATCCGGTGCCAAGCCTCCCGTTGAACCGCCGTGGGTTCTCCATAGGTCCCCAGGAACCAGGGCGCGATCAGGGGGTGAAATCCGGGCGGGAACGGATGGTCCATGTCGAGCATGGTACCCCGGAGCGCCGGGGGGTTCAACCGCTATAGTGATACGAAGCTTGTGCCGCCCTCGGGATCCGTCCTAGTCAATCGGATCCGGAGACTCAGAAGGACGAACGGATCCGCACCCGGGCGGCCCGCTTCCCGAGTTCCCGGGCGTACTCCTCCAGGAGCCGTTCCGGCGTGGCCGGGAAAGACCCCCATCGGGGATCCAGGACCCGCAGGGGCCGGAATCCCTGTAGGGCTACGGAGTCCTCGGGCAGGAGAAGCTCCGCGAGCACCCGGATATCCTCGGGCTCCGCGACCCCGGGAGCGCAGGTGATGCGGAGTTCGTACGGCACCCCCAGGGAACGCACGACTCGAAGCGATTCCAAGACCTTAGCTCCCGCATCCGGAACACCCGGCGCCACCCGATCGTAGCGGTCCGGGGCCGTTTTCAGATCCAGGGCGACGTAGTCCGCCCCCACGTCCTCGATCCGGTCCGGGAAGGAGCCGTTGGTGTCCAGCTTTACCTTGAAGCCCCGGCCCCGCAGTTCTTCGGCCAGGTTCGGCAGGCCCTCCCATACCAGGGGTTCCCCCCCGGAGAGGACGACCCCGGAAAGGACGCTCCTTCGTGTTTCCAGGAAAGACAGGGCCTCCTCCAGGGTTCCCAGGTCGTCCGGGAAGGGCGGCCGGACCAGGTCGGGATTGTGGCAATAGGGACAGCGGAAATTACAGCCCGCGAAGAAGAGGACCGACGACACCCTGCCGGGAAAATCGATCAGGCTGGTCTTCTGGACCGCGACCCCCGCAGCCGCAGTCCTCCGCGATTCCGCCAAGCCCCTCACGGGAGCCTAGACCGTCTCGGGCACCGTCTCCAGGAAGGCTCGGAGCTCCGTGACGCTGTAGGCCCGGTAGACTTCCCGATCCTCGAGATCCCGGAGCACCGCGGTCGGGCAGGCCAGGACGCCGTAGCTGCGGGCGAGCTCCAATCCCTCCGACGTGTCCACGTCCGCCTCCTGCCCGAGCAGGCCCGTACCGTCTAGGTATTCCCGGACGGCCGGACAATTGGGGCAGGACCGGCGAGTGAAGAGGATATACGAGGCCGGGCCCATCACGTCGCTCAGGGTAGGAGCCTGTTCACAGGTCCGGTGATCCGGATGCTCCGCCGGGGACTCCCACAGCAGGGCATGGCCTCCGATCGGAGCGGGGGCCGGTGCGGGGTCGCCCGAGGCCGAGGGGACGCCGGCGGGCAGACGGTACGTCGCCCGACGGGTGAACTCTTCCCGCTTGCCCGCATTCCAGTTCTTGACGGATCGATAATACCCCACGATCCGGCTGTACACCTCCGTCGGGGTTCCCTGCACGGCTGCAAGGTCCGCCTTAAGGGAGCTTAGCTTTTTTTCGATCGTTGCCGTATCCATATACCCTCCAACTAATATCGACGGGACTCAGGCGAGAGGCCCCCTTGTTCCTTCCATCAGTTCCATCTCCAGCGTCCGGATCTCCTCCCGAAGCCGGGCCTCTTTCTCATCCTTGCATTTGGGGCAGGCGAAATGCTTGCCCGAAAGGTAGCCGTGGACGGGGCAGATCGAGAATGTCGGGGAGATGGTGAAGTAGGGGATCCGATACCGGCTCGCGACGGCCTTTACCAGGTCACGGACCGCCTCCCACTCCTCAACGGCCTCCCCCAGGAAGATATGGAAGACCGTTCCCCCGGTGTACTGGGTCTGGAGCTCCTCCTGGTGATCCAGGGCGTCGAAGAGATCCTCCGTGTACTCCGCGGGAAGCTGGGACGAGTTGGTGTAATAGGGCTCCTCCCGGCCGGAGGTGATGATCTGGGGGAATTGCTTCTTGTCATGCTTGGCAAGACGGTAGGAGGTGCTCTCCGCCGGGGTCGCCTCCAGGTTGAAGAGTACTCCCGTCTCCTCCTGGAAATCCTGGAGCCGCTTGCGCATGTATCCCAGAACCTCCAGGGAGAAGGCCTTGCCGTCGGGCGTCTCGATCCCCTTGCCCAGGAAGTTTAGACAGCATTCGTGCATTCCCACCAGGCCGATGGTGGAGAAGTGGTTGTCGAAGGTTTTCAGGTACCGGCGGGTATACGGGAAGAGACCGGCTTCCAGAAGCCGGGAACAGACTTTCCGCTTGATCCCGAGGCTCCGGGCGGCGAGTTCCAGGAGGCGGTCCAGTCGGCGGAAGAAGTCCGTCCGGGAATCCGCCAGGTACCCGATCCGGGGCAGGTTCAGGGTGACCACCCCGATGGAGCCCGTGAGCTCGTCGCTCCCGAACAGGCCCCCTCCCCGTTTGCGGAGTTCCCGTTTGTCCAGTTGGAGGCGGCAGCACATGGAACGGACGTCCCCGGGATCCAGGTCGGAGTTGATGAAATTCTGGAAGTAGTGGGTGCCGTACTTGGCGGTCATCTCGAAGAGGCGGCGGGCGTTGGGGCTGTCCCAGTTGAAGTCCCGGGTGACGTTATACGTCGGGATAGGATACTGGAACCCGCGGCCCTCCGCGTCGCCTTCCAGCAGAAGGTCGATGAAGACCTTGTTGATCAGGTCCATCTCCGCCTGGCAGTCCCCGTAGGTGAAGGGCTGTTCCCGCCCTCCTACGATCGCGGGCATCTTTGCCAAGTCCGCCGGTACGGTCCAGTCCAGGGTTATGTTCGTGAAGGGGGCCTGGCTTCCCCAGCGGCTGGGGGTGTTCACTCCGAACAGGAAGCTCTGGACGCATTGCTTAACCTCCGACTCCGGCATAGAGTCGGCCTTCACGAAGGGGGCCAGGTAGGTATCGAAGGACGAGAGGGCTTGGGCCCCCGCCCATTCGTTTTGCAGGACCCCCAGGAAGTTCACCATCTGTTGGACAAGGGTGGAAAGGTGCTTGGCCGGTGTGGAGGAGATCTTGTCCGGAACCCCGCCGAACCCCTCCTTGATCAAGGCCCGGAGGGACCAGCCGGCGCAATAGCCGGAGAACATGGACAGGTCGTGGATGTGGAAGTCCGCGGATCTGTGGGCTTCCGCGATCTCCTCGGGATAGATGTTCTTGAGCCAGTAGTTCGCGGTGATGGAGCCCGAATTGTGCAGGATGAGCCCGCCCAAGGAATAGTTGACGTTGGCGTTCTCCTTGACCCTCCAGTCCGCCTGGGCCAGGTAGCCGTCCATGGTGGAGTTGATGTCCAGCATGAGGGTCTTGGTGTCCCGGAGGACCTCGTGACGGGCTCGGTAGAGGATGTAGGCCTTGGCGACCTCCACCTCCTTCGACTCCACCAGGATTGTCTCCACGACGTCCTGGATCTCCTCTATGGCGGGTATAGAGTTCCGGTGGCGGCCCGCCAGCATGAGGCGCAGCCTCTCTTCCACCGCGTCCGCAAGGCGTCCGACCTTGTCCGAATCCACGACGCCGGAAACCGCCCGGAAGGCCTTGGCTATAGCCGCTTCGATCTTGGAGCGGTCGTATCGCTCGACCTGCCCGGACCGCTTGACGACGGATTTGATGAACGAGCCATCATCCTCCCCGGCCGGGGAGCCCAGGAAGCTCCTCCACTCGGGGAAGACATTCTGATCCGACATAGTCCCCTCCCAGGACCGGAAACAGGGCGGCCGATGCCCGGTTGCCCCGAGCGGTTCCCGAACCCGGAGCCGCGGCCCCGGGTCCGGGAAGCCTCCTTTCCGCCCGGCCGCGCGCCGCCTCCCAAGCCGACGCGCGGCCCGTTCCCTACATCACGATGCCTTCACGACCTTCACAGGGCAGGCCCTTTTCTCTCCGACTCGATCCGATCGATAACCTTTATGAACTCATCCACGCTTTCGAAGCTTCGGTATACGGCCATAAAACGGACGTACGCCACCTTGTCTATGTCGTATAACCGATGGAGGACCATGTCGCCCAGGGCGGAGCTGGCGATCTCGTTTCCGCCCTTGCCCCGGACCGCGGCCTCGTCCTCGATCTCGTTCACGATGTTCTCGATGGAAAGCTGGGATATGGGCCGCTTTTCGACGGCCCTCTGGATACCCCTCTCCAGTTTTGCCCGTTCGAAGGGTTCCCGTCGTCCGTCCCGTTTTACCACCATGAGAGGCTTTTCCTCGATCCGCTCGTAGCTGGTGAACCGGAATTCGCAGGCCAGGCATTCCCGACGCCTCCGGATGCTCTCGCCGTTCGCCAGGGTCCGAGAATCTATGACCCGATCGTCCAGGCTTCCGCAGTGAGGACACCTCATGAGACGCTCCGATTGAATCTACGATTTCTCTGTCCAGAATCCCGGTCCGGCATCCCCTTGGTATCCTTTTTGCAATCAGAATATACAACCTATAGTAGTAACTATCCGGATCGACTACAGGATATAGTAGCTGAAAAGAGGGATGTCAAGACTTTCCGGAAAAAAACTTCGATAGACCGGAAAAACCTTTCCCGAGGCCGGCAAAGAGGCTATGTTATTGAGGAAGGCATTTCGGATCCTTAATAACTCTAGGGGGTACTATGACCTTTTCCGAGAAGATCAAGAACATCGTCAACACCGGGTTGGACACCTCGAAGGACATTCTGGCGAAGGCCGGGGAAAAGGCCCAGCAGTGGGGCGAGATGGGAGTCCTCAAGGTCGAGATCGTCCAGCTGCGCAGCCAGGCCGAGAAGATGACCGCCCGCCTGGGCGCCGAGGTCTACGAGGTCCTGGTGGAAAAAGGCCAGAAGACTGTAAGCCGGGAAACCCCGGCGGTTCGGGAAATTCTTGAAAAGATCTCCGAGCTGGAAAAGAGCGTCCAGGAAAAGGAGGCCCAATTCCGGAAACTGGGCGGGAAGGAAGAGGACCTGAACAAGGCCTGATTCCGTGGCAGAAGGATAGTGTTACGAAGCTTGGGGTGACAGGTATCCGAGGGCTCTTGCTTTCCGTACCCTGCATATGTACATGGGACCCGCGCCACCGGCGGAGTCGGGAAGGATGAGGATTCCGAACCGGGTCCGCTCGAAAATCGGATCCTCCGGCTTCGTTTCCTGATCCGTCACCGGCTCGAAGACGACGCTCTCGCCGTACTTGGTCGCCAGGCGGCCGGCCACGCCGTCGTTCTCCTCCGGGGAGAGGGCGCAGGTGGAGTACACGAGGGAGCCCCCGGGCCTCAGAAGCAGGAACGCTCCGGAGAGGAGGGACCATTGCCGGGCAGCCAGGTTCCTCACCCGGGCTTCCGACCAGAGGGCCATGTGGGCCGGAGAAGCCAGGACATGGCGTTCGCTGGAGCAGGGGGCGTCCAGGAGGATGGCTTCCCAGGCTTCTCTCTCCCGCCGGGCACGGGCGGCCGCGTCGAAACCGGTTACAGTGACCCGTGCCGCGAGATCCGACGGCAGGTGATGGGCCAGGACTTCCTTCAAGCGCCTCCTTCGCTCCGAGGAGAGCTCGTTAGCGGTCAGGGACAGCCCCGGCCGGTCCGCCATACGGGATGCCAGGACCAGGGACTTGCCGCCCGGAGCCGCGCAGGCGTCCAGGACGCGCCCCTCCTCCGGCAAGGGAAGGCTCCGGGCGGCCAATACGGATGCCCGGTCCATTCGGTAGGGCCGGACGAGGCGTTCGGAAAAGTCGACGCTGTCCGGGGGCAGCTCCAGGGCAGCCGCCAAGCCCGGAAACCGATCCCCGAACAGGATCTCGTACCTCCGGAGAAACGCCTCCTTCCCCCGTTCCGCTCCTCGTCTTCCCATGAAGAATTGACACTCCCTCTAGGCCCGACTAGACTCGTCCGCGCCGCGGATCTTACACAAGGTACACTGTCCGTCGGCGGATCGGAAAGGACCCAATGGACCGAGCCCTGATCTTCGACCTGGACGGAACCCTGGTGGATACACTGCCGGACATCGCCGCGGCCATGAACGCCGCCCTTGCGGAACGGCGCTGCCCTCCCCTTCCCCGGGAAGCCTACCGGTCCCGGGTGGGCTGGGGATCCTTGGAGCTTTCCCGGCTATCCCTGCCCGAGGATCGGCGGACGGACGAGGAAATCCGGCTCCTAGAGCGGAGCTTCCGCAGGCTCTACCAGGCGGCCCCCGCGGTCCGCTCCGTCCCCTTTCCCGGAATCCCTGCACTGCTGGCGTCCCTCCAGGCCCGGGGTATCCCCCTCTCCGTCCTGACGAACAAGCCCGACGAGGCCGTATCCCCCCTTCTGGCCGCCCTCTTTCCGGAAACCCGGTTTTTCCGAGCTTTGGGCGCCGACGACAGGCGCCCCCGCAAACCCGACCCGGCGGCGGCCCTGGAGATCGCCCGGGATCTGGGCCTTGCCCCGGATCGAGTCTTCTTCGTCGGGGATTCCGCCGTGGACATCCGAACCGCCCGGAACGCGGGGATGGTTCCGATCGGCGTAGCCTGGGGATACCGGGACATCTCGGAGCTCGAAGCGGAAGGCGCCCGGAGCATAGCCCGAACCCCCGAGGATCTCCTGGCCATCCTGTCCGAACCTTGATTATACTGGAGAAGAGCGCGGAGGCCGCATCGCCGCCAGGTGTGGTCCGGGGCGCGGGGCAAAAATCATCCACCGGGAGGAAATCATGAACAGGAAGGAACTGCAGGACCGGGCACGTGCCTATATAGACCAGGAGACCGAGGCCTCCTTCCGGAAGGAAGTCGAGGACCTCCTTTCACGGGAGGACTGGAAGGAGCTGGAGGACCGCTTCTACCGAGACCTCGAGTTCGGTACCGGGGGCCTCCGGGGCAAGATAGGCGGAGGAACGAACCGTATGAACCTCCTGGTGGTCCGAAAGGCCACCCAGGGTCTCTGCGACTACCTCAAGGCCGCCCTGCCGGGAAAGAAGCTATCCGCCTGTATAGCCTTCGATT
>JAAYUR010000505.1 GCA_012517645.1 Treponema sp. | reverse complement strand
TTACCGTCCCCGGAGGGGACTTCAACCAGGCCGGCCGCGCCTCCGGGGAGGTCAAGAAGGTCCTCGCCCGGCTGGGCGTGGATCCCGGGCTGATCAAGCGGGTCGCCGTCGCGATGTACGAGGCGGAGATCAACATGGTCATCCACGCCGGGGGAGGCACGGCGATCGCGGACATCAGCCCGGAGCGGGTGATCCTTACCCTGGAGGATTCCGGGCCCGGCATTCCCGATCTGGACTTGGCCATGCAGGAAGGGTACTCGACGGCGCCGGAGTGGATCCGGGAGCTGGGGTTCGGCGCCGGGATGGGGCTTCCGAACATGAAGAGGAACAGCGACGAGCTTGCCATAGACTCCTCGCCGGGGAGAGGCACCCGGGTGACCATCATCCTGAAGCTCCGCGGACCCGGAGCCTCCGCCCCCGACTCGGACCCGGCCGCCCGGCCCGCCGCGTCGACAGATTCGGGAAGTACCGTCGCCGCGGCCGGCGGGCCGGTCCCGGCGCCCGCCGAAGACCCCTCCCCGGGGGAGGCCGCCCGATGACCGAAACCGGACCCTCGGTCTACCATTCCGTCACCCTCGACCCCGACAAATGCCGAGGCTGCACCACCTGCCTGAAACACTGTCCAACCGAGGCCATCCGGGTGCGCAAGGGGAAGGCGCGCATCCTGGACGAGCGCTGCGTGGACTGCGGCCAGTGCATCCGGGTCTGTCCCTCGGGGGCTAAACTGGCGGTCCCGGATCCTATGTCCCTTCTCAAGGAGTATCGGTACCGCGTCGCGATACCCGCGCCTTCCCTGTACGGTCAATTCGACGAGCGTTTTTCGGTGAATCGGATTCTCTCGGGACTCTTGGCCTTGGGCTTTGACGAGGTCTTCGAGGCGGCCCGGGCCGCGGAGCTCGCGGCGGAGGCCACGGCGGCCTGGATCCGCGAGGCGGGGCCGGGACCCTGGATCTCCTCGTCCTGCCCGGCGGTGGTCAAGCTGATCCAGATCCGCTTCCCCAGCCTCCTGGAACGCCTGGTTCCCCTGGCATCCCCCATGGAGCTAGCGGCCCGGCTCGTCAAGGAGATCCTCCATCCCGGCCGCCGGGGCCTGGGGGTCTTCTTCATCTCCCCCTGCGCCGCCAAGGTGACCGCCGCCCGCCATCCCCAGGGCGCGGGACGGTCGGCGGTGGACGGAGTCCTGGGCATCCGGGACGTCTACCTGCCTTTACGGAACGTGCTTTCCGGTACCCCGGAGCGGCCCCTGGCCCGGGCGGGATGCAGGGGCATAGCCTGGGCACGGGTGGACGGGGAGAGCGACGCCGTGGGGATTCCGGGAAGCATCTCCGTGGACGGAATCTCCGACGTGATCGGGATCCTGGAGGCCCTGGAGAACGGTAAGATCCGGGACGTGGCCTTTATCGAGGCCATGGCCTGCCCCGCGGGCTGCGTGGGAGGGCCCTTGACCGTGGAGAACCCCTACATCGCGAAGACCCGGATTCGGAACCGGGAAGCCCGAACCCCCGTCCCGTCCGGAAGGCCCGAGCCCGGCCTGGAGGGATTTTCGGATTACGGGTGGTCCGCCCCTCCGCCGGCCCGCTCGGTCCTGAGGCTGGATCCGGACGTGGCTCGGGCCCTGGTGATGGCGGAGGAGATGGAGATCCTCGCGGAGGGTCTTCCGGGCTTGGACTGCGGATCCTGCGGGGCTCCGACCTGCCGGGCCCTGGCGGAGGACATCGTCCGGGGGGTCGCCGTGGAGACGGACTGCGTCTTCAAGCTCCGGGAACGGGTCCGGGATCTGGCCGCGGAGCTTGTTTCCCTGGAGAGGCTTCAGCCTCCGGGACTGGACACCGGGGAGGATTCCCGGGAACCCCGGACGCCCGGATCGACCTTCTAGGCATCCGACGCCGCGCGGCTCGGGGCGGTCCGGGGCAAGAGGTCCGGGCCGAGATCGGGACCGATCCCGAAGCGGCCGATCCCGGACCGGTCGAAGGAGTAGAGCAGGCGATAGCCCCGGCGGACCGCCCGGGTGAAGAGCCTGCGAAGGGCCCGGTCCCGCTCTCGTTCGTTCGCGAAGGAGTAGTGCCGTTCCCGTTCCCGGCCTCCTTCGACCCTCCAGGCGGAGGTCAGGGAGGGAAGGCCGTCCAGCGAAGGCTGACGGTCGTGGAGGGTATAGTAGGAAAGCCGACCTCGACGGTCTTGGGCGAAGAATGTGAGGATCATCCTTCACCCTATCGGCGGAAGAGGGAAGGATCCCCATAACCGGGCTCGGAAAAACGAGAGGCGCCCCGGCCGATACATTTCCGGCGGGGCGCCCGTAGACCGCCTCCCGCGCGAACGGGGGCGCATGCTTCCAAAGAAGCATTTAATAGGGAGCTTCGAACTCCCCGGGAATCAAGGATTCCCGAATCGGTTCACTCAATCTAGACAAAGACCCTTGCGCGCCGATCCCGAGGGACCGGCGGATAGTTGACCGGGGGAGTATCCATATCGGCCTCCGTAGGTCACGGATCTATGATAATCGCCTCTCCGGGCTCTCGGCCCGGGCGATGTCCAAGAATCCTTACTATAAGGGTACTGCGTTTTCGCGAAAAAGCAAGAATTTGATGCTTCCGATCCGGCTTTTTTGTATAATGAGAATAGAGAAAATTGTTTGACAAACGGGTTTAAGGGAGTTATAGTCTATCACGAATTTAACTTTGCATTTGGATGAAAATAGTAGAAAATGGTGTGGTATTCCGCATCGTTTTCAAGGAATATGCAGGAGCGGATCGTTTGAATAAACGGGATTTTCCTCGAGTCCACTTCTATGACCAGGATTTTGTCGATGTGTACGACAGGTCCTGGGCATGGATCGCGGACTATTGGATTTCCGGGGACCCCGCGAGGGGGTTCCCGAAGGAAAAATTCTTCCAAACCCCCGAGGACAAGCTGATCCGGCAGATGGATCAGGTATTCGCGTCCTTCTTCCTGGTCTACTCCAACCGCATTTTCCCGGCATCCAACGGGTTGGACGCCCTCTACGCTCTCCAGGATTCCGATGGCGCCATACACTCGGCGTACGACATCGCCACCGGGAAACCGGTGTTGACCCGGGAAAATCCCCGAGGACTGGGTCTGCCCCTGTTCGCCTGGGCCGAGTACAACCTGTACCACAAGACGGGCAACAAGAAGCGCATCAAGGACGTCATGCCCGTCCTGCAGAAGCATTTCGCCTGGATCGAGCGGACCTTCAAGCGGTCCAACGGCCTGTACGCCGTGCCGGTGTCCGCCACGGGGATGGAGAACTCCCCGCGGGGCTCCGCGGTGTACCACGCGGACTTCAACGCGGCCATGGCGGCCAACGCCCTGTACATGAGCGCGATGGGGGACATCCTCAACGACAAGGACATCGGCTTCCAGTCCAAGCGCGCCTACTTCTCCCTGAAGACCCGGATCAACTCCATGATGTGGGACGCCGAGGACTCCTTCTACTACGACCTGGACGAGGCGGAGCGCCAGGTCAAGGTGAAGACCCTGGGCGGGTACTGGCCTCTCCTGGCGGAGATCCCGAACGAGGACCGGGCGGAACGCCTGATCGCCCACCTCTTGGACCCCGGGCTCTTCGGAACCGAGCACCCCTTCCCGACCCTGTCCGCGGACAGCCCCGACTATGACAAGCGCGGCATGGGTTTCCGGGGCTCCGTGCTCCCGCCCTTCACCTTCATGGTCATCAAGGGCCTGGAGAAGTACAACCACTGGGAGCTGGCCCGGGAATGCTCCATCCGCCACCTCTATTACATCCTGGACTCCATGCACGCGAACGCGGAGAGGGAAAGGGACCACCGGCCTATCGTCTGGGAGGCCTATCAACCCCAGAACGAGGGAAAGGCGGTGTGGCCCGAGAAGTCGGGTTGGCCCCGGCAACAGCACCTCGCCTACGCGGGGCTCTCCACCATCGCCCTCATGATCGAGAACATCATAGGACTTTCCATATCCCTGCCCCGGAAGACCGTGGACTGGATCATCCCCAACCTGGAGATCATGGGGATCGAGAACATGTCCTTAAAGCGGAACATGGTCACCATCCTTTCCAACAAGAGCGGCCGGGGCTGGGAAATCCACATGGAGAGCGAAAAGCTCTATTACTTCACCATAAATGTCCTGGGGAAGAAGAAGAAGACCCTGCCCATACCCTCGGGCAAGTGCTCCATGCTGATCGATAAACTCTGACCCTCAGTCCGCGGCCTTCACCAAGACCGATCCCATCACCACGAGCCCTGAGACCTCCACCCAACGCCGGGCGCCCCGGACGTTCTGGTCCACTTCCCGGCGTGCTCGGGCCTCCCCCATGAAGGGCGTGGCGCTGAGCCGGACCGGCAGGTCCCGGGGTACGATCACCACGGTCTCCCCCATCAGGACGAAGGCCTCGATGCGGATCGGCCCGCTCTCCGGGAGATCCGCGTCCCGAAGGTCCAGCCGGGTGCTGCCCATCAGGGTGAAGCTGTTCACCCGGTCCGAGTCCAGCCAGTTCCCCGTCATCCTCCGGTCCCCCATCACGCAGGCTACGGATACGGAGCCTTGCCCGGAACCGTAGGCCGGGTAGGAGGAGGGAGCGGGGCGGGGAGGCGGGGAGGGCCGCCGGGGGGCTGAGGAATCCTCCGGGGCGTAGCCTCGGGGGCTGCGGGGCGGTTCCCCCGAAGGACGGAGGGCGGGCAGGTCCGAGACAAGGTCCTCCAGCTCTTCCGGGCGGTTCGCGGCCGCGGCCGCGGCGGCCCGGGCCTCGTATTCCTCCACGGTGATGTGATCCGAGGCGTAGGCCTGGGTCAGGACGTCGATCACCCGCTGTCTGCGCTCTTCGAAACCGGCGGGGACTTCGAAGCCGGGCGAGTATCGATCCACGGTTCTGTTCGGCATGTCGGGCCTCCTTAGCGGGACCGCTTGGTATGGGTACGGCTCCCGGGCGCGCCGGTCTCCCGCGCGGCGCCGGTTATAATGTACTTCATTTAGGGATCCACTCCAAGGGAAGCTCGGAAAATCGGACAGGTTGAACTTGAATCCGGATCCTGGGACCAGTATCTTATTCAAGCACGGATATATACGGAAACAAGGAGACAGACATGCTATCCAAGAAGATCGTCGATCGAATCAACCTTCAGATCAACCGTGAGATGTACTCGGCCTATCTTTATATGGCCATGTCCGCCAAGGCCGCGGAGGCGGGCTACCAGGGCGTGGCGACCTGGCTCATGGTCCAGTACCACGAGGAGATGTTCCACGCCATGAAGTTCTACTTCTACCTGCTGGACCACGGAGCCCGGCCCGAGCTGGCCAAGATCGACGCCCCCGAGACCAAGGGGACCACGATCAAGGAATGGTTCACCCACGTCCTGGAGCACGAGCACTTCGTGACCGCCTCGATCCGTGAACTCCTGGAGCTGGCCCTGGCGGAAAAGGACTACGCCACGGAGAACCTCCTGCGTTGGTACGTGGACGAGCAGGTGGAGGAGGAGAAGAACGCCACCGAAATCCTCCAGCAAATCGACCTGGTCGGAGACGGAAAGCAGGGAGCCTTCCTGCTCAACATCGAGCTGGGAAAGCGGACCCTGACCGTACAGAGCGACTTCTCCGGGGGCATTCTCCCGACCGCGGCGGGCTGAGAACCGGATCGGGCGGAAAGCCCGAACCCGGATTTTTGAAGCTTATCCCGGCCCGTCAAGAGGGATCGTTTCGGTCCGACGTTTCTAACAAGCTTCGTACCACAAGGTGCATCCGGCGCCCCTACCAAGGGGCGCTTGCTTTTTCTCCCCACCCCTGCGAAGGTAGTGGGATGGAACCCGATACGACCTTCGAACGCACCTTCCTGAATCGTCGATCCGTCCGGGCGTACGAGGACCGCCCCGTGCCGCCGGATATCCGGGATCTCGTACTGACCGCGGCTCTCCGCGCTCCGACAGCCGGAAACCTGTGCCTCTACACGATCCTGGAGATCGAGGACCCGAGCCTTAAGGCGCGGCTGTCGGAAACCTGCGATCACCAACCCTTTATCGCCGGGGCTCCCTGGGTGCTGGTTTTTCTGGCGGACTGGGCCCGGCTCCAGGGGTATTTGCGGCACCACGGCGTGCCGGAATGGTGCGCGACCCGGGGCGAGCCCTTCCTCCGCCCCCGGGAGTCGGATCTGCTCCTTGCGGTCTGCGACGCATTGGTCGCGGCCCAGTCCGCCGCGTCCGCCGCGGAGGCCCTGGGCCTGGGTACCTGCTACATCGGGGATATCCTGGAGAACGGGGAGATCCATCGGGAGCTCCTGGGGCTTCCGCCCTACGCCTTCCCGATCACGATGCTCTGTCTGGGCTGGCCCACGGATCGACAGAAGGAACGGCCTCAGCCTCCGCGTCTGCCCCGGGATCTGGTCGTCCATCGGGACCGATACAGGGGCTTCACTGCCGGGGATTATGACCGGATGTTCGCGGGCAAGGATTGGCCGGAGCCCCGGCGGGATCCGGCGGGCGACAACCCGGGGATTTCCCTCTACAGCCGAAAGTTCGCCGCAGCCTATAGCCTGGAGATGCGGCGTTCCGTACGGGCTCTTCTCGAGGAATGGAGGTGAAAGGCCGGTTCGCGCGCCCAGCAGGGTGCTGACAAACTCGAAGCTTGTCAGCACCCTGCTAGATACCGACCGGCCGAGCCCGAGGATTCCTGATTTGACCTCGCCATAGTAGAATCGAGGGCGAATCCCTCGAGGAGGCCGCCATGCCGGACGCCGCTTTGGACCGCGCTGCGCTGATCTCCCGGCTCTTTCCCGCCGGGGTGCCGACTTTGCTCTGTCCCCCCATCACGCAGTACGACGCGGAGGGTTCCCTGGACGTGCGGCGGACCCGGGCTCACATGGCCGTCGTGGCGCCCCGGGCTTCCTGTCTCCTCGTGCCGGGATCCACGGGCGACGGCTGGGAGCTCTCGCCCGGGGAGGTACGGAGGATCCTGGAGATCCACGCCGAGGTCTCCCGGGACCTCGGGTATTCCATTCTGGTCGGAGCCCTCCATCCCGACGCGGTCGAAGCCCGCCGGGCGGTCCTGGACCGCCTGGACCTTTTCAAGGCCCTGGCGGGAACGGCCAACGCGGAGCGCGCCCTGGCCGCCTCCCGGGTGGCGGGCTTTACGGTCTGCGGACCCTCCGGGGCGGATCTGACCCAGGAGGCGATCGAGGACGCCCTGAGGCGCATCCTGGATCTGGGTTTGCCCACGGCGATATATCAACTCCCCCAGGTCACGAAGAACGAGATCTCCCCGGCCGTCCTGGATCGCCTGATCGAGGACTACCCCAACCTCTGGATGATGAAGGACACGAGCGGTTCCGACCGAATCGTACGCTCGGGAATCCGGCGCCGGGGCGTCGTCTTTGTCCGAGGCGCGGAGGGCGACTTCGCCTCCTGGCTGTCCGAAAAGGACGGAGAGGCGGAGCGTAAGTACGACGGTTTCCTGCTATCCTCCGCGAACGCCCTTGCGGGCCCCTTGGCTGAGATGATCCGCCTGGTTCGGTCGGGGAACCGGGCCGCCGCGGCGGAGATTTCGGGCCGCTTGGACGAGGTGGTGCGGTCGGTCTTCGCGGAAGCCTCGGCTCTGCCCTTCGGGAACCCCTTCTCCAAC
Source organism: Treponema sp. (assembly GCA_012517645.1). GTDB lineage: Bacteria > Spirochaetota > Spirochaetia > Treponematales > UBA12059 > JAAYUR01. The sequence goes on along the minus strand of JAAYUR010000505.1, from coordinate 2,615 downwards.
GCGAACAAGGCCCTCGACCACGTCCTGGCCTGGGGCGGGGCGAATCGGGCGCCCGCTCCGCGCACCCATTCGGGGGCTTTCCTGCCCTCAGGACTCTTGTCCGCAGCGGAGGTGGCCCTGCGCAGGGGCGGTTTCTTCCCGGCCCGAGGATACATGGAAGCCTAGGAAGTTACTGACCACCTCCACCATTTCCGCAGCCCTCCGGGGACCTTGGGCCCGGACGGCACGACCGGCCCGAGACCCGCGCCGCCGGGCCGAGACCCGCGCCGCCGGGCCGAAAAGCGAGCGATTCGGCGGATTGGCGCAAGCGAGTGCTCCTTCCCGCGGCGGAGTATAGGCATGTCTACTCCGATCGCAAGGGGCGCAGTAATCCCGGTCGGATCCCGCGTACAGGCCGTGGCATACCCCCTGACCGACGGTTCCGTCGGCATCGAGGTGCGGCACGGTCAGGCGGCCCGGCTCGAATTGGGATCCATTCCGAATGCCCTGCATGTCCGGGAGAACCTTTGGCGGATCCCTTCCGCCTTCCTGGCCCTCGTCTACGCCGGGGTTCCCGGACTGGACTTGAGGTTTGCCCGCGACGAGGATCCCCTGCCGGCCGCGTTTGCCCCGTGGAACGGGGAAACGGAGCCGCCCGCAATCCCCCGAGGCGAGCAGAATCGGCCGGGAATGCTCCGGACGGCGCCGACTCTCGTGTCGGTCCAGACCTCGTCCGCTTCCTTCGCGGCGGCCCCGTCCTGGTCGGCTCCTGAAGCGACCGAAGTATCCCCGGTTTCCTTCGCGACGGATCCTGTTCCGGCCGCCTCGGAAGCAGCTTCCGCCCCGCGGGCTCCTTCTTTCGGCCTGGATCGGAACGGAACGATCGCCCTGATATCCGCGATGCGCGCACGAAAATACTCGCCCCGAACCGTCCGGGCTTATTCCTGGTATATCGACGATTTCCTGCGCCGTTTAGGGAAGGCCCCCATACAGGGAACGGATGCGGACCTTACCGCGTATCTAGCCTACCTCGAGTCCGAGCGCGGGGCGGCTGCCGCGACTCTTAACCTTGCGATCAGCGCCGTACGGTTCTTTTACATCGTCGTCCTCGGGCTTCCCCTCACCCTGCGCCGACGGCCGAAGGGTGACCGAAGACTGCCCGTGGTCCTGTCCCGGGATGAAATCCTCCGTATAGCCAACGCGGCCGCCGGTCTCAAGCATCGGGCCATGATTCTCCTTGCCTACGGCGGAGGGCTCCGGGTGTCGGAAATCGTGAATCTCCGTCTTGAAGACTTGGATCCGGGCCGTCATACCCTCTATATCCGGGCCGCGAAGGGACGCAAGGATCGGTACACCCTGCTATCGGACATAGCCTGGACCGCCGTGGAAACGTACATCCGGTCCGAACGACCCCGAGCCTGGCTGTTCGAAGGGCGGAGGCCCGGCTATCACATGTCTATCCGGGCCGTCCAAGGTGTCTTCTACTCAGCCTGCCGAACGGCAGGCATCGGAAAGAAGGTATCCATACACGCCTTGAGGCACAGCTTCGCGACCCACCTGCTGGAGTCCGGCACGGACCTGAGGTATATCCAGACCCTTTTGGGGCACAGCAGTCCCAGCACTACAGCCGTATATGCCCATGTCGCGAAAAAAGACTTTCTTCGTATATCGAGCCCCCTGGATGGGAAATAGAGCTATTGGCCGGTTTTTAAACGGACGATTTTTAGAAAAAACGTTGCGAAATCGCGGGGAGCGACGTATACTTAACGAAAAGGTCGTGAAATTCGGGGCGTATCCTGTTGCGGCGGAGCGTCCTAGCGATCGGTTAAACGTACTCGCCGAGCGAGGAATCCAGCGATTCCTTTGGCATGATTCTAAGTTTTACCAAAATACATAAAATAACCTCCGAATATACAAACCCCGATAACGTTCCAAGTGCGGAATGTCCATCTTAGGAAGGACTGATAATAAATCTTTTTCATATAATAATATAGTTAAAATTCAAATATTACCCATGCAATGCAGTAAGACAAATAATAACAATGATTACTGATTGTTGGAATGCTTTGAGCTTTTCAACGGCCTTCCCTTTTGAGCCAATTTCAAAAGTCGGTCACGTTTGGAATTTGCTCTGAGATTGCTTGCGGTTGTGGTGCAACCGCAAGCAATCTCAAATTTCAAGGCAGCTTGTTCAAAACTCCCTGGGTTTTGAACAAGCCTCGAATAATCTATCAGCGGCCGAGAATAGATGATATAGTTAGGAGAGGGGAAACACGTACATTTTCGTATAATTGCTGTTAGGGAAATATTATGTGCTCCTGATGGCCACAAGGAAATGTGGGTGCTCAGATACAACGCTAACCAGGGAGATTACACGAAGTCGTCGGGGTTAAAGGAAGATCATCTATTTTTTGTTATGTGCATGATTTTTCTTGGCGGCTATAGGCTGGTGTTTCCGCGCCATCCTTGGCGCGGAAAGCCTTGAGCTTGGGAAAAAATCGATTCTTGCAAGGAACTAAATTTTGAAATCAAGATTTCTTGATTTGCGAAATTGTCATGAACTCTAGCCTAAAGGGAATGGACTACCGCTTATTGCACAATTAGAAGAATGCTTGAAAGGAATAAACGACAGCAAG
>JAAYUR010000365.1 GCA_012517645.1 Treponema sp. | reverse complement strand
GCGGGCATCACCACGGGGGTCATCGGCTACGCCCTGGGCAACTACCTGGGGATAGCCCTGTCCCAGGCGGTGCGGATCCTCGCGGGGGGGTAAGCGGAGAATCGGACGGCCGCGGGGTACGGCCCCGCGGCGTATCCGGGGCCGTCCTCAGCCCCAGACGAACCAGACGAAGAGGGACGAGGCGATCGTGGTGAGCGCCGTGAAGGGTCCGGCCACCCGGATCCATTCAAAGAAGCTTACGTGCCGGCCCGCCTTCTTCACCAGACTCACGGCCACCACGTTCGCTGAAGCCCCGAAGGGGGTCAGGTTGCCCCCCAGGCAGGACCCGATCAACAGTCCGAACATCAGGACCTCGTCGGGCATGCCAGCGGAGGCCGCCATCTTCCCGGCCACGGGCAGCATGGCGATGATGTAGGGCACGTTGTCCACGAAGCCCGAGATCAGGACCGATACGATCACCACCGCGGCGAAGCCCAGGAGGATCCGGCCACCGATGACGGCGGTCATCCGGGCAGCCAGGTCGTCCAGGATGCCCGCGTCCCCGATGGAGCCCACCACGATGAAGACCCCGATCAGGAAGAGGATGGTCTCCCAGTCCAGGCGCTTCACCAAGTCCAGGGCCTTGGAAGGGGGCTCCTTTCGGACGAACACGAACCAGGCGAGGCCCGCGAGGCCCAGGGCCAGGCAGAGGAGGCCCGAAGCCGCGTGGAGCCCTTCCCCGGAGAGGAAGGAGATCAGGGCCAGCCCCAGGATCATGGCGGCCAGAAGGATCGTCGGGAACCAGGACGCGATCCGTTCGTACGGAAGATCCATCCGGATCTTCCCCAGCTTGCGAAAGAACAGGAAGAAGTATAGGGCGCCCGCCAGGCATCCGACCTGGACCGCAAAGAAAATGGAGGGCCGGCCGGCTTTGAAGAAGAAGTCGTTGAATCCGTAGTTAGCGTAGCTGGCGAAGATCATGGAGGGGGGATCCCCCACGAGGGTCGCCGTTCCCTGGAGGTTCGCCATCACCGCCAGGCCGATCAGGAAGGGGGCCGGATCCAGGTCCAGGCGCCGGCAGATGGCCAGGGCGATAGGGGCCATGAGGAGGACCGTGGCCACGTTCTCCACAAAGGCCGAGACGAGACCCGTGATGACCAGGATGGCGGTGATCGCGATCCCCAGGGTCGGGGACTTCTCCACCACCCGGTCCGCCAGGACCGCGGGGACCCGGGAATAGATGAAGAGGTCCGCGATGACCAGGCTCCCGACGTAGATGGCCAGGATGTTCCAGTTCACCAGATCCAGAAGGGCCCGTCCCAGGGCCGGTGCCCCCGCGCCCGGGAAGAGGAATCCCGCCCCCAGGAGGATTCCGGCGGCGGACAAGGCGGCCGCGGCCTTTCGGTTCGGAACGGCGATGACCATGGCGTACATGGCGGCGGCTACGGCCAGGATGAAGATCTTCACGGGGGGAATCTAGCACGGAGACGGAGGGCGGGCAAGGTATCCGGTCTCCTCCCCGGGGGCTTCCCTTGGGCGCCGATTTGACGTACAATAGATAAAAATTTACGCATTTATCCGACGGGAGGCGACCATGAAAACTTCAGAACTATCCTCCGTCATCCCCTGCGCCCCCGTGTTCGACGGCTGGGCGCCCCGGGACATCCGGGGAGGGTACACTTCGGACCTCCTCTCGGATGTCATGAGCAAGGCCAAGGACGGCTTCGTGCTGATCACGATCCAGGCCCACAAAAACACCGTGGCCGTGGCCTCCATGCTGGGGCTGGCGGCGGTGATTCTCTGCAACGACCGGCCGGTGCCCGAGGACATGGTGGAGGCGGCCCGGGCGGAGGGCATCCCCCTGTTCTCGACCTCCGAGACCCAGTTCGAGGTCTCCGGCCGCCTCTGGGCCGCCCTGCGCGGGGACGCGCCCTAGGGAGGGGATGTCGGTGCCCCTCCTCAGGGCGGACCTGCACAACCACTCCTGCCTTTCACCCTGCGGAAGTCTCGACCTGAGCCCCGCCGTCCTGGCCCGCCGGGCCCGGGAGCGGGGACTCGATCTGGTGGCTCTCACGGACCACAACTCCGCCCGGAACGCCCCGGCCTTCCGGGAGAGCGCCCGCAGGGAGGGTTTGGCCGCCTTATACGGGGTGGAGGCGACCTGCGCCGAGGAGGCCCACATCCTGGTCCTCTTCGCGGGGGTGGAGGAAGCCCTCGACTTCTCGGAATTTTTAAAGGGGCACCTTCCGCGGCTGCCCTACGATCCCCGGATCATGGGGGACCAGGCGGTGGTGGACGCCGAGGACAACATCCTGGACCTGCCGGATCTTTTTCTGGGGGCTGCCCTCGACCTGGGCTGGGACGAGGTCTGCCGCGAGGCGGACCGCCGGGGCGCCCTGGTGATACCCGCCCACATAGACCGCCCCGCGTTCGGGGCCCTGGCCCAGCTGGGTTTCTTGCCGGAAGGTCCCTACGCGGCCGTGGAAGCTCTTCGGCCCCAGGTCCGCGGCGAGGCGAGGGGCTACCCCGTAGTGTCCGGCTCCGACGCCCACTACCCCGAGCACGTGGGTCGCAGGCCCTTCACCGTGGATCTCCCCGAGGGGTGGCGGGAGCCGGACGGGATCGTCCGCCTGGAAATTCTCCAGGAAGCCCTGGCCGCGGGCCGCGCCAGGCCCTACTGGGAGACGGCTCCCTAGACCCGGCCCGCCTTCATCTCCGCGAAAACCTCCCGGGCGGCCTCCACGGTGGCCGCTATGTCCGCCTCCGTGTGGGCCAGGGACACGAACCAGTTGTGGTGGGGGTGGAGGAAGAAGCCCCGGTCCGCCATGGCCCCGCAGAAGCGCTGGTTGAGGTAGAGGTCCGGGTCCTCGTCGAAGGTGAGGAAGGGGACGGCCGCGGGACCGGAGACTCGCGCCCCGAAGCCCGCTTCCCGGCCCGCCGCCTCCAGGCCCTCTTTCAGGGCCGTTCCCAAGGCCTCCATGCGCGCCACCCCTCCCAGCCGATCCATCTCGTCCAGACAGGCCAGGGCGGCGGCCATGGGGGCTCCGGACATCCAGTAGGTCCCCGTGATGAAGAAGGAGTCCGCCGCGGATCGGACACGCTCGGTGCCCAGGAGGGCCGCCAAAGGCCATCCGTTGGCCAGGGCCTTGGCCACGCAGACCAGGTCGGGCTCGGCGCCGAAGCGGACATGGCTGCCCTCGGGGTGGAGGCGGAACCCGTCCCGGATGTCGTCCATCACGAACAGGGCGTCCTCGGCCTCGCAGAGCCGCCGCACCGTGGGGTAGAGCTCGGGGTCCGGCAGGACCTGGGGTCGGAAGGCGGGGTGATGGTGGGGGGTCAGGATCACGCAGGCCACGTTCCCCCGGTGCCGGCGGAAGAGTGCCTCCAGGCCGTCCAGGTCGTTGTACCGGAAGAAGGCCACGTCGGCCCGGTCCGGGGCCAGCTCCGGGAAGAGGTTGGAGGAGCACCAGTTGGCCGCCCCGTGGTAGGCCCCCTCCGCGGCGATCACGACCCGCTTGCCGGTGTGCACCCGGGCCAGGGAGACCGCCAGGGTGGTGGCGTCGGTGCCGTTCTTGGCGAAGACCGTCCAGTCCATGCCCCGGATCCGGGAGACCAGGCGTTCCGCAAGGTCCACCATCAGGGGGGAGGGTTGGTTGAGGAGGTCGCCCCTCGCGGAGCGCTCGGAGCCGGCCCTCTCCACCGCGGGGTTCCCGTAGCCCACGATCTGGCTTCCGAAGCCGCACAGGTAGTCGACGAAGACGTTTCCGTCCGCGTCGACGATCCGGGATCCCGAGGCGCTTTCGATATAGTAGGGGAACTTGCCCGGGATGAGGAAGCCCGGGCTCTTGGTGCCGTAGATCCCGCCGGGGATGACCCGGACGGCGCGTTCGAATACTCCCCTGGAACGGGCGAAGCGGTCAGCGGCCATGTCGGGCCTCCTTCTCGGCCTGGACGGCCAGGTAGCGGGAAGCCCGGTCCAGGACCGCGAAGAGCCCCTGGACCAGGGGCACCAGGCCCCGGATCGAGGCCTCGCAGGCCCCCAGGGCCGTGACCGCGGGCTTCTTTCCGGATAGGACGGCCACGGCGGCCGCGGGGTCCCGGAAGGCCAGAATCGCGTCGATTCGGACGGCGTCCGTCCGGGCCGGGTTCCCTCGGCCTTCGCCGGGACGATCCGCGCCCGACCGGACCGCGGCCTCCGCGCCGACCCCGTCCTTCGGCCCGGCCCCAGGGCCGGTGGCCGTACCGGGCATCGGCACAAGCTGAAGCCGGGTTCCCTCCTTGCGCAGGGCCCGCCGGACATTCTCCCCGGCGTCCACGACCACGGTTCCGTCCGGGGCGTGTTCCAGCCTGGGTCGGACGTAAGAATCCTCGGCCGCTGTCTCGATCAGGGCGGAGACCGCGGCTTCAAGGAGCAGTTCCGCCCGGACTGCGGGCGGGGTGTCCGGGGACTTGAGGATGCGGGGGGCGGCGGCCGCCGCGGCCCGGAAGAACCGCAGAGCCCTGCCCGCCCCGAGCCCTCCGGGGATCGGGAGGACCCGCCCGGGAGCCCCGTCCAGGACGCGGCAACAGTCCCGGGCGGAGGGAAAGAGCAGGGTCAGGTCCGCGGGCAGACGTAGGGCGGGCGCTTCCCCTCCGGCCCAGGCGGAAACGCGGCCTTCCAGGCACGCGACCACCGCCCGGGGAAGCCAGGGCACCCGTAGGGTCAGCCGAAAGTTCCGGCTCGAAAGCTCCGCCAGGGCCGGGTCCCGGGAAGCCGCCGCGGCTACCAAGCGGGCGGTCACCGCCAGCCGAATACGGGCCAGAACCCGGAGCTCCGCGGCGG
>JAAYUR010000425.1 GCA_012517645.1 Treponema sp. | reverse complement strand
CTGGCCGTCCTGGGCTGCGCCCTCGTCTCCCGGGGCAAGTCCGCGGCCCCCGCCCCGGACGCCGGAATAGCCCTGGCTCTGGGAGCCGGGGCTTCCTACGCGGTCCTGGGGCTCGGCATAAAAAAAGCCTCCCGGCGCCTCACGTCCCTCGGGTCCGTCACCCTGGGCCTGCTTACGGGCAGCCTGCTCCTCGTGCCCGTCTTCCTGGCTTCCGGAGCGAGCATCGGCTGGACACTCTCGCCCCGGGGATTCCTGACGACCGCCCATCTGGGGCTTCTTACCACCGCGGTGCCCTATTTCCTGTTCGCCCGCGCCCTGGGGATCCTGCCCATGGGCTGGGTCTACACTCTGGGGCTCTCGGAGCCCCTGGTGGCGGCCCTCCTGGGCATCCTCCTCTTGCGGGAAACGCCGAGTCCCGCGGCGCTGTGGGGGATCGCCCTTATGACGGGGGCCCTGGGGGTTTCCGGAGCCGCGGCCTCGGGAAACCGCATAAACGGATCGAAAGAGGGATCTTCTGGAATCACCACGGAGAACACGGAGCGCACGGAGGCTAATGAAGCTGGGCTTTAAACCATAGGTTCAACAAGATCTACGAGATGGATCAAGATTGGAGGAAAAGGATTGCATTGTCCCTCATTATCCATCTTGTTCATCTTTTCTTTATCTTGTTCATCATGTTGGAATTATGGTTCTATGACCCCTCTTCTCCGTGCCCTCTGTGGCTAATTCTTTGTTTGATGCCATCCAATACCATTACGGCCGGACTCCTGATTCCTGACTCCTGTTGCCTGTCCGCGGCTTCCTGGAGTACAGTATTCCTACGAGGACGATGGTGGACCCAATTTTCGACCGTTTGGAAACTCTATTAAAGTCTCTCTGGAACCAGGATCGGGATCCCTTCTCCCAGGACCGCCGCGCCGAGGGCCGGGTACGGCCGTCCTCGGGGGACTCGGACTACTCGGACGCCATGGACGAACTCGACGCCTTCCTGAGGAACGATCGGGAGGCGCAGGAGCGCCTGGAGGCGGAGCGGCGCCGCAGGGCCGAAGAGGAGGAGCGCAGGGCGAGATCCCGGTACTCCTCCGGAGCGTCGGGGCGTCCCGGGGGCGCCGATCCTTCCGCCCGCCTTGCGGGGGACTACAAAACCCTGGGGCTCCCCTTCGGCGCGCCGATGTCCGAAGTGAAGGCCGCCTACAAGCGCCTCCTGAAGCAGCACCATCCGGACCGGCACGGTTCATCTCCGGAGGACCAGAAGAAGGCCACGGAGTTCTCCGCCCGCTTGAACGAAGCCTATTCCCGCATCGAAGCCTGGACCAACACGGGCAAAATTCCCGAATGAACGGATTCTCCGCACTATGCAGTCAAGAACGCCCGGTATCCGCCGAGAATCGTAGAGACACCGGATGGGAGGGATGGAATAGATGACCCAGAATCCGTTGTCGGCGTATCGGGAGACCCGCGTGAAGACCGCCAGCCCCGGCCAGCTCATCGTCATGCTCTACGACGAGGCGGTCAAGCAGTGCGACATAGCCCTGGAGCTCTTCGCGAAGGACCTCAAGAAGCACCCTCAATACATCGAGGGAGCCCATAAGGCCCTATCCAAGGTCCAGGATATCATCACGGAGCTGACCGCCGCCCTGGACTTCGAGTCCGGGGGCGAGATCGCCCAGAATCTTTTTTCCCTCTATCTATACTTCAACCGCGAGCTCCTTGCCGCGAACATCGACAAGGACGGCTCCAAGATCCGTTCCATCCGCGGGATGCTGTCGGAACTGCGCACCGCTTGGGCCTCCGCCGCGGCCCAGACCGCGGGCAGCGGCAGCGAGGCCCGGGCGGGCGTCAATATCGCAGGGTAGAGGGCGAAAGCGTGGCCGAGGGCCTGACGGAAGCCGCTCTGGAGGAGCGCAAGAACCTGCTGCGCCGGTTCCGGGAGCTCCTCCAGAAACAACGGGAAAAGTTCCAACGCTACCTCGAAGTCCTGGATCACCAGAAAACCGACATTGAAGCCGGGGATGTCGACTCCCTCGTGGCCCACGTGGAGCTGGAACAGGGGATCGTGGGCGAGATCTTCGCCTTCCAGAAGGTGATCGATCCGTTGGAGGACCTCTACCGGGCCGCCTACCCCTCCGCCTCGGAGGACGACATCCCCGCCCTTAAGGCCACCCTGGAGGACCTGAAGACCGAGGTGGTCCAGCGGAACACGGAAAACCGCAAGCTCCTCAAGCAGAGGATGGAGATGCTCCGCCACGAGATCATGAGCGTCAACAACCCCTACGCGAAGAAGAAGAGCGTCTACGCGGACGCCGGCGACGCGGGCCTGGTGGATATCAAAGGCTGATGAAGGTTTTTTCAAAACTCGGGGAGTTTTGAAAAAGCTACCTTGAACTCCGCGATTGGGCTCAGCGGTTGCAACGCAACCTCTGCGAGCAATCGCAAAACCAATTTCAAAAGCGACCGACTTTTGGAATCGGCTCGTCCGTCTTTTCTTAATCTTGTTCATCCTGTCGGATCTATGAGAAAATACGTTCCATGCCGCACCCCGTCACCAAGAAACAGAACAATTCCCGGATGTGCTTCGTCTGCGGACTTTTCAACGACCATAGCCTGAAGGCGTCCTTTTACGAAACCGAGTCCGGCGAGCTCGTCGCCAAGATCAAGCCTACGGAACTGCACCAGAGCTACCCGGGACGGATGCACGGCGGGATCGCCGCGGCCATCCTGGACGAGACCATCGGCCGCGCGATAGCCGTCGGGAAGAACGACCAGGTCTGGGGCGTAACCGTGGAGCTGACCACCAAGTACCGGAAACCCGTCCCCCTGGACCAGGATCTATGGATCATCGGCCGGGTTACCAAGGACGGATCCCGCTTCTTCGAAGGCTCCGGGGAGATAGTCCTGGAGAGCGGGGAGACTGCGGTGTCCGCGGTCGGGCGCTATCTCAAGGTGCCCATCGACCGGATCACCGACGCCGCCATGGACGAGCGGGACTGGTTCCTTTACAGCGCCCCCGGGGATCCCGAGATGATCGAGATCCCGGGCCGGTAAGGAGGCTCCCCGCATCCGCGGCCTTGAAAACGGGCCGGCTCACTCCTATAGTTGACTGCGTCGGGGGTAGCCAGGATGAAGGGAGCGCCGTTCCGGTCGCTTTGCGTAGCGTCGCTCATCTTCGCGCTAGTCCCGATCTCCCTCCGGGCCCAGAAGACTCCCCTTGTCTGGGGGCTAGTCCCCAACGCCCCACCCACAACGTACATCGACGCGGCTGGCAAGCCCACCGGCTTCTTCATCGAGCTCTACTCCCGAATCATGGACGAGCTGGGGATACCTTATGAATTCCGTGTCGCCCCGTTCTCGGAACTCTATCCCCTTCTGATCTCCGGAGAGATCGACTTCTTCACCACCTTGCTCAAGAATCCGGAACGGGAAGCCCTGTTCGTCTTTCCGGACCAGGGAATATCGGCCGGGTGGAGCCAGCTCTTCGTAGCCCACGGGACGGTTCTGCAGTCCGTGCTTGATCTTCAGCACAGGAAGATCGGCGTTATCACCGACGACCGGAACGGGGCCGCGTTCCGGACGTATGTCGACTCACTGGCGATTCCTTGCGAAATCGTGGAATACCCGGATTTCGACCAGCTCGTTCGGGCCGTAGCGGGGGGAGAGGTCTTCGCGGGCGTACAGAGCAACTGGTTCGTATCCGCCGAACGCAGGATCCAACCCACCACTGTGGTCTTCTCTCCCTTCAAGGCATACCCGGTGCTCTCTCGGAACAGCGCACGAAGAGCCGAGTTCGACGCAGTGATAGCCCGCTACAGTCAGCTCGCAGCGGACCCGGACTCGTACTACTACGACCTCCAACGGAAGTGGCTGGGCCACGAGCGAACCGAAACAAAGGTGATCCCGGCCTGGGTTCCGGCGGTCTTCGCCACCCTCCTGGCCGCATCCATCGTATCAGCCTTTGTCATCCGCACCTTGACCTCCCGGCTGCGCCGGGCCAACGCGGATCTCGAGCGGAAGGTGGAGGAACGGTCCGCCCAGGTCGTCCGGAGCGAGAAGCTGGCCGCCTTGGGCAGCCTGGCTGCCGGTCTGGCCCACGAGCTCAATTCGCCCCTTCAGGCCCTCCGGTTCGCGGCGGAAGGACTCGCCGAGGTGCCGGCCCCCGCGGTCCTGGCCGGTCTGGAGTCCGAGCAAGCGGAACGAATCCTGCAAGCGGCACGGACCGTCCGGCCCGCCGTGCTGGCGGACGGAGCCTCTATCCGGGACATCCTGGCTTCCCGGCTCGAGGCCGCAGGGCTGTCCTCGGATCCCCGCTTGGCTGAGCGCCTTGCCGACCTGGGCATCCCGGACCCCGACGAGGCGACCCTGGCCCGGGTTCGGGACGCCCCGGAAGAAGTCATCTCCGCCGTCCGGGACGCCCGCGCCCGGGACGCCTATCGGATCGCCCTGGCCGATTCCCTGGGACGGATCACCGCGGTCGTCCAGGCACTGCGAGTCTACACCCACCGGGATCATCGGGGAACTCCGGCGGTAACGGACCTGGCCGAGCAGATCGATGCCGTTCTGGAGCTGTCCAAGACCCGCTTTGGAGGCGGAATCCGCATCCTTCGGGACTACGCCGGTCTTCCGAAATATCGCTGCTACACGGACCGACTCCAGCAGGTCTGGATGGCCCTGATCGACAACGCCCTGGACGCGATGGGGGAGGAGGGAACCCTGACCGTCCGCGGCCGGGAGACCTCCGAGGGCATCAAAGTCTCCGTGGAGGATTCCGGGCCCGGCATACCGGAAGATCTTGCGCATCGGATCTTCGAACCCTTTTTCACCACCAAGCCCGCCGGCGAGGGATACGGACTCGGTCTGGCCACGGCCTTGGAGATCGTCCGGTCCCACCGGGGGCGCCTCGAGTTCGAGTCACGGCCCGGACGGACGGTGTTT
>JAAYUR010000352.1 GCA_012517645.1 Treponema sp. | reverse complement strand
GCCGGACGTAGGCGGCCATGCCCGCGGGCAGGGCCTTGGGAGGCTCCGCCGGCGCCGGATCGGGCTGGGGCTGAGGTGCAGGCTGGGCGGCCGGGGCGGGTTGGGGAGCGGGCGGAGCGGGCGCCGGCTGAGGGGCCGGCTCGGGCTGGGCGGCCGGAGCCGCTGCCGCAGGCATGGAAGCCGCGGGCGGCTTCGGCGCAGCGGTGCACCGGTAGATGAGAAGGCCAAGACCCAGGGCCAGGGCCAGGCCGATCAGGATGATCAGGAGGATCCAGAGAACCCTGCCCGGCTTCCGTTCCCGTTCAGGCTTGAGCTCGGGCTTCGGCGCTTCCTCCTTCTCCTCGAATGGGGTGGCTTCGGTACCGGACCCGGGTTCCTCGAAGGAAGAGTCCTCGGGGAAGGGCTCCCCGAAGGATGCTTCCTCCAAGACGTCCTCCCCCATGGAACGGGATTCCGTGGATTGTCCGATGTAGGATTCTCCGTTCTCCGGCTCCGATTCCGGCCCCTCCTCCATGAGAAGATCTTCCCCGAAACCGGAGTCTTCCGGTCCGGAGGTCGCCGGCTCGGATCCCGAGGCGCCGGATTCCGTCATTTCCGGTACCTCGAACTCCGCGGATTCAAGATCCGGAAGCTCGTCCGTAGCCGCCGCCTCCCGGGTCTCCTCCTCGAACTCGAAGTCCGGAATCTCGTAGGTTTCCTCTTCCGAGAGGGCCTTCAGGGACACCCGGAGGCTCTGGCTCTCGCCGGAAGCCTCCTCCCGGGCGGAGGCGAGCAGCTCGCCCTGATCGTCCAGGGATAGCTCCAGCCGGATGTCCGGTTCTCCCTTGGGTCTGGGGGGGATGTTCTCGATCACCAGGCTGCCGATGTAGGAGGCCGACGCGGCGGTCTCGCCGGAGCCGCGGTACATGTCGATCTGCACGCTCGGCTGGTCGTCCTTCACGGTGGTCACGACCAGGCGCTTGCGTGCGGGCTTGCCGTCCTCCAGGATGGTGTAGAATTGGCCGTTGGCCAGCTTTATACCGATGTTCCTATCCGACATGGTCCCTTCCATCGGCCCGCCGCGTGCGCGTGCCCGGAGCTGTCCGGCGGACGCGCGAGCCATTCGTTAATTATATAAGTATATCGGCTGAAATTTGGGAAAGCAAATCGGGAAACGGCGAAGTGAGGACGGACGTAGAGGTCGCAGCGGAGGACCCGGAGACTCCCCGAACCTCGCTGCCTTCGCAACAAGGTTCGTGACACTACCGGGAACCTCATTCCCCGGCCGCGGAGGCGAGGACCACCAGGTTCTCGGCCTTTCGGTCGTACGGCGCTCCCCGGAGGGACCCCAGGATCCGAACCTCCCCGAAACCCGCTCGGGCCAGGAGGGCCGCCATCTCGGTGCCGGAATAGAGCCGCTGGACGAAGGAGCGCTCGATCCGCTCGGCCCCCCGGATCAGGACCCAGCGGTTTCTCATGCCCTCCCAGGCCCCGACCACGGAGTATTCGGTCAGCACGGTCCAGCCGTTCCGCTCGAACCACTCGCCCTCGGTGAAGTCCCGGGCCGCGGTCTCCTTGCCCAGCATCTCCAGGACGAAGCGGCCCCCGGGCCTCAGGGACTCCCGGATATTGCGGAGCATCCCCAGGTCCTCGGCGGGGTCCGCGAAGTAGCCGAAGGAGTTGAACAGGTTTACGGCCAGATCGAAAGACCCGGGTCGGCGGAAATCCCGCATGTCCGCCCGCAGGAACTCGATGTCCAGTCCGTCCTCCCGGGAGCTCTCCCGGGCGGCTTCCAGGTAGGATTCCATCAGGTCCACGCCGGTCACCCGGTATCCCCGGTGCGCGAACTCCAGGCTGTGCCGCCCGGGGCCGCAACAGGCGTCCAGGACCGCATCTCCCGGAGCGGATGCCGCCAGGCTCTCGATCGCGTCCACGACGCCGGGCGTCTCCGCCCAGCGGTTCTCGTCGAACATGAGGGGGGCGAAGACGTTCCAGAACTCCTCGTCCTCGAACCAGGATCCGCCCCGGCGGTCCACCCTAGAACCCTCCGTGGTCCAGGACCCGCTCCAGGACGTAGCTCAGCAAGTCCATATCCAGGGTCTCGGCTTCCGCGGAAAAGAGCTCCCGAATCTCGGCCCAGTCCTCGCGGTCCAGGACGGGATCGTCCTCGTAGTCCATGAGGGCCAGGAGGCAGGCCCCGTCCAGCCAGGCCCGTGCGCGCTGTTGGCCGCCGGGGCCGCGGGAAAGGACGGACCATCGTTCCGCGATGCCGTCCAGCAGGTCCCCGGGGATCCCCCGAAGGGAACGGCCCAGCAGGGCCTTGAGGGATTCGAAGCGCCGGGCTTCCGGCTCCCGGGCGCTTCGGTCCGCCCAGTCGTCCAGATCGGAAAGGAGCCTGTCGGAGGGTCTCATGGGGTAAAGGATACCCTTAAACACCGGACCTGCATAGTTCCCGCAACCCCGCCCTGCAGTCTACCGGGAGACCCCGTACGCGGCGGCCAGGATCGCGGCGGCGTCGTAAGCCGCGTGGGCCCAGGCCAAGGCATGGAGGCTCCGGGTGCGGCTCCAGGCCGCGGTCATCAGCAGCCCCGAGGCCGCGGCTCCCGCCGCGCCCGGCACTCCCTGGTACCGGTGCGCCGCCGCGAAGAGGGCGATGGAGACGGCCGCGGCCGCCCACCCGGGCAGGCCCTCGGACTCCAGGGCCGTCGGCAGGTAGACCCGGTACAGCAGCTCCTCCCGGTAGCCGACGGCCAGAGTGGAAGCGGCTAGGAGGGGCAGAAAGAGCGGGGCCGGTAGGTCCGGGGCCGCCGGGATTCCGGGAGCCTCGAATCCGGATAAAAAAGCGGCCCCCGCAGCGGTTCCCCAGGCCGTCAGGGCCAGGAGGGGCAGAAGGATCAGGGCCTGAACCGCGTCCCGGCCGAGGGGGCCGCGAAGATGGAACTTCCGGGAGCGGCCGCCCGCGCCGATGATATAAAGGAGCAGGAGGGTCTGGGGAACCAGGGCAGCCAGGTTTCCCAGGAGGCGGGAACCCGAGGCCAGAGTCTCGAAGGAGGCGGAATCCGGGGATGCGGCCAGGGAGGGAAGGATGAAGACCGCCGTCACCAGGAGGGACTCCGCCCGGAGCCACGGGTGCTTGGGATCCGGCCCCTCCATGTCGCGGCCCCTCCTTTGATTTCCCGGTTGCGGTGCGATAGGATCGAACCGCGTCCCGGTTTTAGTATTCCGTCGTTTTTTATAGTATAGTTGAGCCCGGGCGGCAAGGCGCGGCCGTCCGCCGGACCGAGCTCGGTCGTTGAAACCCGGGAACGGCCGGGGAGCGCCGGGAGTGCCCATGATCGCAGTGCTGGCCGTAGTTGTTTTCATCCTCTTCCTCCTGACCATCACGCTGGGCTCCCGGGGCAACAAGCGATACTCCTGGTTCGAATACTACGCCAAGGGCCGGGAATCCGGCTTCACCTTCCGGCAGGCCAAGGACCTGAAGGATCTGGCCCAGGCGGCCGGCCTGAGCGACCCCACGGAGGTCTTCTGGAGTCTCAAGGACCTGGACCGGGTCATCGCGGCCGTCACCCGGTCCCGGAACGCCTCCCCGAAGGGACTGGACCGGGAGACCGAACAACTCCTGGAACGGATGTACGAGTACCGGCACCGTATGGAGTTCGAACAGCCGAAGTACAAGATGGGCATCAAGAGCTCCCACCAGCTGGCGGCGAACCAGCGCATACGGATCCTGGTGCACGGCGTGGGGGTCTTCAATTCGACCCTGATCGACGTACATGCCCGATACCTGGTCTGTACCTACCCCATCGGCGTCAAGCTCCCCGCGGGGTTCACGTGGAAGGGCCGTCGTGTCTCCGTGTATTTCTGGCGCCACGAGGACGCGGGGTACGTGTTCGACACCTATGTGATCGACGATCTGCGGATACGGAGCGTACCGGTCCTCCACCTGGCCCACTCGGAAGCCCTGTTCCGCACCCAGAAGCGCAAGTCCGTCCGCGCCCGGTCCCGGATCTCCGCCTATTTGTACATACTGAAACGCGTGGAGGGCGCCTACGAGAAGCCCGAGCGGGAACCGGGCATGAAGTGCATCGTGCAGGATCTGTCGGAGGACGGGTTTGCCGTCCTGATCGGGGGCAAGGCCAAGGAGGGGATCTTCGTGAAGATCCAGTTCTTCCTGGGCGAGGATCAGGTCGTCATGAGCGGTACCGTGAAGGGCTTCGAGTACTGGCCGGAGAACAACCGGTCCCTGGTGCATGTGGAAGCCGTCCGTCCGAGCCCCCGGATCCGGAACCTGGTCCGGTCCTACGTGTACACGTCCCGGGCGGTCGATTCGGGCACGGGAGGCGGCGGAGAGGTCTTCTCCTCCGTCTCCGCTCCGACCGGGAGAACCGGATGATCCGTAACGAAAAGGGGCCGGAAATGCTTTTCTATAGGGAGGTCGAACCGACGGACTCGTCGGCTATTCGGCCTCCGGTTTCAGCCCGGCCTGCCGATCCGGGCGCGGCCGAGTCCGCCGCGGCGAGCAACGCCGGGCGGGAAGGAGTTCCAACGCCATGGTTCGATTTCTCGCCGTCCTTTTAAGCCTTCTCGTCGCGGGAGGTGCCTCCGTCGCCCAGGACACCAAGGCCATCATCGAGACCTTCCAGAGGAACTTCGTGCGCTCGAGCCTCGGGACCAAGCTGGAGCTTCTTCGGGAAGCGGCGGGGTACGAGGGTGTGGACATGGGGCCCTTGTACGAAACGGCGGTGAAGTTCGTCCTGGGGAACGCCAACCTTCTAGAATCGGATCCCGTCATGCGGGACATCGCCATCGTCTCCGCCCAGATGATACGGAAATACAAGTACGCCCCCGCGGCGGAGTCCCTTTGGGACATGTTCCAGACGTTCCGGGAAAACGCGGTCCGGGTTCCCATTCTGCAGGCCCTGGGGGACACGGCCCAGGACAATCCCCGCCTTATCGAGCGGCTGAACGCCTACCTGGGCGCCCAGACGACCCTGTTCCGCTCGGGTTCCCAGCCGGACTACCCGACCCTGGAAGCCTGCATCGAGGCCTTGGGGCGCCTGGGGGACGGCTCGTCCTTCCCGGTCCTCTTCTCCGCCTTCGTGGCGGGTTACAAGGCGGACCTGACCCGGAAGGCCGCCGAGGCTCTGGCGGGGCTTAAGGGGGATTACCACGGCTACCTTATCCAGGTCATCGAGCGAAACACGGCCCTGGAAAAGCGTGCCGCCCTGGACGCGGGGCTTTCGAACCAGAATTTTACGGGGGATCAGCGGGCTGCCCTGGCCGAGGCGGCGTTGACCGCCGGGATCCAGTACTCCAGCGGGAACGCCGTGGAGACCGAAGCGGTGCGGGACATGAGGTATACGGCCGTGCGGGAGCTCACGGAGCGGAAGTGGCAGAGGGCCTCCCCCGCGGCTATCCGGCACTTCTACGACGTCCTTTCCCTGTACAATCGAAGCCAGGCGCCCAAGAGCGCCCTTCTGGAGGCCGTGGCTTGCCTAGGCTCCATGGGCACCCCCGAAGCGGCCCAGACCCTGGCCCTCTACCTTCAGCTCATCAACACCGAAACCGAGCAGGGGAAGGTCTTCGACGAGCAGATCGTGATGGCGGTGATCCGGAACCTGGGAATCCTGGGGGACAAGGTGGCCTTCGATTACCTGCTGTACATCGGGTACCTGAAGTATCCGGACTCGATCAAAAAGGCGGCCAAGGACGCCTTGCAGAACCTGAAATGGTAGGGGCGAATCGGCAACGGGAGCCCCGTTGCCGATTCGCCGCGACGAAGCCCGCTCCGCGGGCTTCGTCGTTTCCCAGTCCCCGCTAGATCAACCGCCGCTCACCAGGTGGTGAAGGTCCACCTCGGCGCCGTCCCGGACGCTTGTGGTGGCCCAATCCTTCCTGTCCACCAGGACTCCGTTCACCCGGGCGATGATGAGGGGGAAGCTCCATCCCTTGTGGTCCAGGATCTGACGTATGGTAAGGGAATCTCCGGGAAATTCCTCCGGATTGTGGTTCAGTACGATCTTCACGGCTTCCCCCGACCCGGCTTGTTCCAGGGTCTCTTCCTATAAGCTATCAAAGCGATTTCCGGGGGTAAAGGGGTTCTCGTGTCGGACCGAGCCCCTTCGGGCCGTGCGCTCGGGGTTCCGCGGATTCACCAATTTCTCGAATACCTATATACTAAGCGCATGGAATCGATCTCCCGACCGGAAGTACCCTGGAGAAGGTACAGCCTTCGCACGGCCATCCTGTTGCCCCTGGCGTCCCTCGTGCTTCTGGGCTTTCTGGCCTCCTGGACCCTGTACGTTCTGGCCTCCCGGGCGTCCATGGGGGATGTCATGGAACGCCTGGTCCTGGAGACCACGGCGGTCCTGGAGGTCCGGCTTTCCTCCATGCTGGAAGTCCCCCGGCACGTCGGCATCACGAACGCCGAGTACGCCCGGCAGGTGAAGTCCCCCGAATCCGACCTGGCCCTGTTCCAACGGGTTTTCCGAGCCCAGCTGGAGGAAATCCCGGAGCTCAACATCGCGGCGGTCGGGTTTTCGGACGGAGAATACTCGGAAGCCCAGCGCCTGGGAGACGGCCGGATCCTGGTCGGCCGGGCGGGCCGATCCACGAAGGGCGCCCTGGAAAGTTGGACCTGCGGCCAGGACGGCCGTCCCCTGGAACTGTATTCCTCCCGACCCGGCTACGATCCCCGGACCCGGCCTTGGTACAAGGGCAGGGCCGCGACGGGCGAACCCGGCTGG
Source organism: Treponema sp. (assembly GCA_012517645.1). Taxonomy (GTDB): domain Bacteria; phylum Spirochaetota; class Spirochaetia; order Treponematales; family UBA12059; genus JAAYUR01. The sequence continues at coordinate 9,336 of JAAYUR010000352.1, read as the reverse complement.
TCCTCGGTCTATTCCTACTATTCCAACCAGGACTTGGCCGTCTCCGCGGGCATCCCGATCCTTTCCGGGGGCGAGGTGCTGGGGGTGGTCTCCGTGACGATAACCCTGAAGGGGATCCACGACTTCCTGAACACGATGCCCCAGGCCCGGCGGGGAGTCCTGGCCGTCCTGGATCCGGAGGGCCGGGTGATCGGCGTTTCGGGCAAATTCCCGGTCACTCTGGACGACGAGGGCCGGCTCCCGGCTGCGGAGGCCTGCGGCAACACACTGCTCTCGAAGGCCGCAGCCTACCTTCCTCTCCGGGAGAAGCCGGGCGCATCCGCCTTCCGGTTCCGGATCGAGGGTGTCCGGTATATTTCCGGGGTCGCGGGCCTTCAAAACGACGAATGGGGCCTGGGCTGGAAGGTGATCGCCATCCTTCCGGAGTCCGAGTTTACCGAGCGGATGACCGAATCGGACGTACAGGGCGGCTTCGTCTTCCTGCTCCTCCTGTCCCTGGCGCTCTTTATCGCTTGGCTGACCGTGGACGGGGTCACGGAACCTCTGAGTCAGCTGGAGTCCGCGGTGAGGGACCTGTCGGACGCCCGGTTTTCGGAGGATTCCGGCCGCGCCGTCCGGACCCTGGCTCGACGCAGGGATGAGATCGGGCGGCTCGCCGCCTCCTTCGACGCCATGCGGACCCGGCTGCTTTCCAGCTTCGAGAGCCTGAAATCGAACCTGGAGGAAAAGGAGGTCCTTCTTAAGGAAGTCCATCATCGGGTAAAAAACAACCTCCAGGTCATCTCCAGCATGCTCTCCATCCAGGCCGACGAGATCGAGGATCCCCGGGCCTTGGACGCCTTCGCGGCCTGCCAGGAGCGGATCTTGGCCATGGCTTTCGTGCACGAGGGCGTGTACCAATCCGGCCTGTACACCGAGGTGGAGATGGAGGAGTACCTGGGCCGGATCTGCTCGTCCCTGCGCTGGTCCCGGGCGGCGGACGCTCCCCGGGTCGACATCCGGGTGGACGCGGGGGAGATCCGACTGCCCCTATCCCAGGCCATCCCCTGCGGCCTGATCGTCAACGAGCTGGCGGTGAACTCCCTCAAGCACGCCTTTCCCGGGGATCGGACGGGCACGGTGTCCGTCCGGCTGGCGATGGAGCGCGAGGGATATTCCCTGGTCGTGGAGGATGACGGGGTGGGCGCGGCGTCTTCGGGAAGTTCAGCCCCGGGGATCGGGAGAACCCTGGTGGAATCCCTGGTATCCCAACTCCGGGGGGAGGTGAGGTTCATTTCCCGGTCCGACGGCTCCGGGTTCCGTGTGGAGGTCCGCTTCGGGCCGTAGCGGACGAGAGTCTTCGCCGCCCGGCGAGCGACGGGGCTATTCCCCGTCGTGCACTCCGGCGCGGCAGCCGGACGAAAGGCTTCGCTTGCGGATTTCGCGAATTCCGGGCTATACTGTCCGCGCTTCATACGGGAAGCGGTAGGCTGGAACGGCTGATACATCAGCGACATCCTCAAATACCTCGATCCAGCTCAAAGAAGGAGGTCCGCGAGCCATGATCAAGTATCTTCACACCGACGATTCGAAGTGCGTCGGGTGCATGACCTGCACGGCGGTCTGCTCCCAGATGTACTTCAAGGAGGACAACCCGGCCAAGTCCTGCATCCAGGTCTTCGGCATGGGCAAGGGAGCCTTCCATCTGGTCGCCTGCGACCAGGAATGCCGGAAGTGCGTCATGGAATGCCCGACCCAGGCCATCACCGTGGCCAAGACCGGGGTCGTGATGATCAACAAGAGCCTCTGCGTCGGGTGTCTGGCCTGCGTGGCCGTCTGCCCCATCGAGGCCATGCGCTACTACCCGGGATACAAGAACCCCTTCAAGTGCATAGCCTGCGGGGCCTGCGCCAAGAAGTGCCCCAAGGATGCCCTCTCGATCCGGGAGAAGGAAGACAGCCCGGCCTCCCGTAAGCCCTTCGAGGTCGCCGCGGCCGCCGCCGCGGGGGGAGGGGCAAAATGAATTTCGATGCCAAGACCTTCAAGCTCCTGACCGAGTGGACCTATGACAAGAAACCCCTCGCCCGGGGCTACAACATGCGGACCCTGTACGTGGACGTCGGCAGCCGGAAGATCTCCCAGAAGCCCGTGTCCGAGGACATGAAGAAGCGTTTCATCGGGGGGAAAGGCTTCGGCCTTCGGCTCCTATGGGACGCGACCAAGCCCTCCACCAAATGGGATTCGCCGGAGAACGAGATCGTCATAGCCATGGGGCCCGTCTGCGGGAACACGAACTACCCCGGCTCCGGGAAGAGCCTCGTGGTGTCCCTGTCCCCCATGACCGGGGTGCCCATCGATTCCAACGTGGGAGGCTTTTTCGGCCCCTACCTCAAGTTCTCGGGCTGGGACGCCCTGGAGCTCCAGGGCAAGGCGGACCGGGAGACCATCGTCTTCATCGACGGGAACGAGGGGGCGGTCCGGATCTACGAGGCCCCCGCGGACCTTCCCCAGGACACCCATCTCCTCGCGGAAGCCCTGACCCGGGCCTTCGCCAAGGACGAGAAGGACCTGCAATCCGTGTCCGTGGTCTCCGCGGGCCGCGGCGCGGACCACGCCCCCATCGGCCTATTGAATTTCAGCCTCTACGACAAGCGCCGGGGCGCCTGCCGGGTCAAGCAGGCCGGCCGGGGCGGGATCGGCCACGTCTTCCGGAACAAGAAGATCCGAGCCGTGGTGGCTCGGTACCAGGGAGTGGAGCAGGACTCCAACGGAGCCGCGGACCCCGCCGCGGTCCAGCGGGTGGGTCTCAAGCTCCACCGGGAGATCGTGGTCAACGACGACAAGCAGTGCAAGATGCGCAAGCAGGGCACCGCCCACCTCATGGAGGTCATGAACGACTACGACCTCCTGCCCACCAAGAACCACAAGTACGGTCAGGATCCCAAGGGACCCGAGCTGGCCTCCTGGGTGTGGGAGAAACTCTTCTCCCTGGACCTGCCGGACGGGTGCTGGTTCGGGTGCACCCTGGCTTGCGCCCACGCGGTGGACCACTTCCTCCTGGAGACCGGGCCCTACAAGGGCACCAAGGTCATCGTGGACGGCCCCGAGTACGAGACCGCCGCGGGGGTGGGTTCGAACATCTACCTCTACGATCCCCACGGGATCCTGGAGATCAACTTCTACTGCGACACCTACGGCGTGGACACCATCTCCTTCGGGACCATCACGAGCTTCCTCATGGAGTGCTGGGAGCTCGGGATCCTCAACAAGGAACGCACGGACGGAATCGACCTTTCCTGGGGGAACTGGAAGGGGGCCTGCCAGATCCTGCACGACATGGCGGAGGGCAAGCGCTTCGGCGTCCTGGCTGGAAAGGGCGTGAAGTTCCTGTCCGAATACTTCGTCAAGGAGTACGGCGCGGATCCCCAGGTCATGAAGGACATCGCCCTGCACGGCAAGGGCCTGGAGCAGAGCCAGTACATCTCCAAGGAGTCCCTGGCCCAGCAGGGAGGCTACTACCTGACCAACAAGGGGCCCCAGCACGACGAGGCCTGGCTCATCTTCATGGACATGGTCAACAACCGGATCCCGACCTTCGAGAACAAGGCGGAAGCCCTGCACTACTTCCCCATGTTCCGAACCTGGTTCCGCCTCCAGGGCCTGTGCAAGCTCCCCTGGAACGACATCGAGCCCGCGGACAACGCCAAGTGGCCGGAGCCCAACAAGGTCCCCGAGCACGTGCACAACTACATCGAGCTGTACACGGCGATCACCGGGGAGCCCCTGGATTGGGAAGGCCTCATCCTGCAGAGCGAGCGGGTCTACAACTTCCAGAGGACCTTCAACATCCGCCAGGGATTCGGGCACCGAAAGGACGATTACCCGCCCTACCGCGCCATGGGCCCCGTGTTCGAGGACGAGTACGAAGCCCGGGCGGAGCGGTACGACAAGCAGCTGAAGGAGAAGGTCGGGGTCGATCCCGCGGGCAAGACCGTGGCCGAAAAGATGCGGCTTACCCGGGAGTACCGGATGAAGCAGTACGACTCCCTGGTGGACGCCGTCTTCAAGCGACGGGGCTGGACTCCGGACGGCTGCCCGACCCCCGAGCACCTGAAAAAGATCGGCATGGACCTGCCGGAGGTGCTGGAGGTGGTCAAGGGCAGGATGGAGGGAAGGCTTTAGGGGCGGGATCCGGTCCCAGAGATCGGGACTCCGGGCTACGAGGCGGGGCGCGATAGGGCGCCCCGGCCGACAGTCGAGACAGGCGCGGCGGCCCTCGAGGGGGCCGCCGGTTTTTCACCGGGGTGCTCGTTTTCTCCGCGATTTCCCCAACCTCCGCGGACCGGCGCCGTACAGCCTGTCGTACGTCCTGGACGGAACACGAAAGATCTAAAGGGGGTTCCATGATTTTCCTGGTGTTTTGCGGCTTCAACGCGATCCTTCTCTCCTGCGCGAGCCTGGCGGGCGGGATCGGTACTTTCGTCAATCTGGACAGTGTCCTCATCGTGGCGGCCGGCGCCGTTCTCTCCGCGGTCTCGGCAGGGCACGGGCGGTACAGGGCCCTGCTCCTGGGGCTGCGACAAGTCTTCGCCTTTTCCGGCCGCGGCGAAAAATCTCCGGAGACCCGGTCCGTATTCGCGGGAGTCTCCGCCCTGACCCTGGCCTTCGGATTCTGCTCCACCCTACAGGGCTTGTTTGCCGGCGTCCTCCTCGAGTCGGCTGTTCCGATCGAAAACCGTCTCGTCTACGCTTCCTTCACGTCCGTCTATTCCCTGATCCTCGTCGCCTTCCTCTTCGTCCCGGTGATAACCCGGAACTCTTAAGCACCCCCTGGGAATCGGAACGTCGCCGCCCGATCGGGGCCGCGCTTTCGGCTTTCGCCGGGCTGTAGTATGATTGCGGCGTACTCTCGCGCGGGATACGCACCACAGTGGCGGCTCCCGGCCGCGGGGCGTCCGAACCGGAGGTGCCTATGTTCCTGAAACTGATCGCCCGGGTGATCGTGATCCTGTCCTCCAACACGAATCCCGTCCAGGTCGCCGCGGGAGTCGCCTCGGGCCTGCTTCTGGCCTTGCTGCCCGCGGGCAACCTCCTGTGGATCCTGCTCTTTCTGCTCCTCTTCGTGTCCAAGGCCCACTACGGCATGGCCCTGGTTTCCATGGCGGTCTTAAAGCTGGTCGCCCCGGCGGCGGCGGGGCCCCTGGACGCCCTGGGCTGGACGGTCCTGAACGCCCCCGCCCTTCGGCCCGCCTTCACGGCCCTCTACGGCATGCCGGTGGCGCCCCTTACCCGCTTCAATAACACCCTAGTGATGGGAGGCCTCCTTGCCGGGATCGTGCTCTGGGTTCCGGTCTTCCTGGCGGCCCGGGCGGGGGTTTCCGCGTACCGGGCCCGGATCGCCCCCCGGATCGCGGGCAGCAAGCTTGTCACGGCCTTGAAGAAAGTACCCCTGGTGAGCGCCCTGGCCAAGGCCGTCGGGGCCGCGGCCCGGATCGCCGGGCCGGCGGACTAGGGGGCGGATATGGACAAGAACGCGAAAAAGCCCTCCTCCGGCTTACAGGACGAGAAGGCCGCCCGGACGGCCGCGAGAGCCGAGGCGAAGGCCGCCCGGGCCGCGGCGTCCGCGGCGAAGAGCGCCGCCAAACAGGCCAAGGCCAACAGGGGTTACGTGAAGGCGGGGCCCCTGGCGGGGCTAGTCCTCGTCATCGTGGGCTTGGCCGTCTTCGGCATCTTCTTCATGAACCCTCTATTGGAGCGGGGCGCGGAGGCGGGTCTCGAGGCGGCCTTCGGGGCGCGGGCAACGGTCGAGGGCCTCCGGTTCCGGCCCTTCCGGATGCGCCTGTCCGTCGATTCGGTCGCGGTGGCGGACGCGGCCTCTCCCATGACGGACCTCTTCCGCACCGGTCGGCTCGAGCTGCGCCTCTCCCCCTCCGCCGCCCTGCGGGGAAAGGTCTACATCGAGGAGGCCTCCGCGGCGACCATCGAGCTCGGGGTGCCCCGCTCGACCTCGGGAGCCCTGCCCGGTGCGGTGGAACCGACCCGGGTAAAGCCCTCTCCGCCGGAGATCCCGGCCCTGGTGGACTGGGAGGCCTTCGACGCTAAGGCTCTTCTGGAGCGGGAGAAGGCCAAGCTCGCCGCCCCCGCCGCCTACGAGGCCGCCGGGAAGGCCTACACCGAGGCGGTGGAGCGGTGGAAGGGGCGGCGGGAAACTTCCTACGCCGCGGTCGAGAGGGCCCGGGCCTCCTCCAAAGCGGCCCTGGCCATCGACGTGAAGACCATCCGCACCGCCGGGGAGGCGGCCCAGGCCCTGGCCGTGGTCAAGGCGGCCGCCGGGGATGTCCAGTCCGTCGGGGCGGAGGCCAAGGCCGTGGCCGAGGGGATCCGGAGGGACGCCGCGACCCTGGACCGACTGGCCGCGGATGCCCGGGCCGCGGCGGACCGCGACGCGGCCTACCTGAAGTCCCTGGTCACCCCCGGAAGCGGAGCCGCCCGGGCGGCCCTGGAGCCCGCGCTCCGCTCCCTGCTCACGGACAAGGGCGAGACCTGGCTCTATTACAGCGGGAGGTTCCTGGAGGCAGCGGCGCGCCTCAAGGCTTCGGGGGGCGGAGCGGCCGGCGCCGACAAGGCCGGCGGGAAGCCCGCTTTCCGGGGCCGGGACGTGGTCTTCCCCGGGGCCGCGTTCCCGCGGTTCCGGCTGGGCCTCCTGGCTTCCAGCTTCAAGGCCGGGGATGCCGCCTGGTACGTCGAGGTCCGGGAGGTCTCCACGGAGCCGGACCTGGTGCCGGCACCCTCGTCCCTCAAGATCGAGATCCGGAGGGGCGGCTCCCTGGTCCGGGCGGACGCCCGGGCGGACTTGAGGGAATCCGGCGGCGGAACCTGGGAAGCCTCGCTGAGCGCGGCCCACCTGCCGATGGATCTGGGGGACGCCCTGGCCGGGGCGGGGCTCTCGGGCTTTTCGGGGACCCTGGAAGGCGCCGCGGAGGTGCGCGGAGCGGGCGGAAGTTTTTCCGCCGTCTTGGATGCGGAGATCCTGGATCCCGCAGTCGCACGACCCTCGGGCACCCTGGGCAAGGCGGCCGCGGACGCCCTGCGGGACGCCGGGGCCGTGAACCTTAGGGCCGAGTACCGGGCCGTCCCGGGCGGGAAGGACTCCTTCGTCCTGCGCACAGACCTGGACCGGATTATCGCCGGGGCCGTGGACGCCGCGGGCCGACGCTACGCCGCCCAGGCTTCCCGGGAGCTCGACGCCGCCCTTCGCCGGTACATCGACGGAGAGCTGGAGGGCAAGCTCGCCCCTAAGAAGGACTTCGATTCCCTGTCCAAGGGCGCCGAGGGGGACGCCGCTTCCGCCGCATCCCTGGAAAAATCCCTGGACGGCAAGCGGGCGGAGATCGAGGCCCGGTCGAAATCCCTGGGCGCGGACCTCCTCAAGGGCATCACCGTCCCGAAGATCGGGCCGTAGGCCGGCCTCGCAGAACGCGAAACCGCGGCAGGATCGGGATCACGGGGCTTGACGTTCCGGCGTAAACAGTGTATAAAACGTTGTATGAACAACGAATCTTCCGCCACCCGGAGATCCATCCTGGCCGCCGCTGCGGTCCTGATCCGGAACGCCGGTTCCGTCCGGGAGCTTACCGTGCGGCGGATCATCGAGGCGGCGGGGGTCAACCTGAACGCCGTCAACTACCACTTCGGCTCCAAGGATGCCCTGGTCCGGGAGGCGGTACGGACGGTCATCGGGGAGTATTTCCGGGAGCGGGGGATCCTGCCGGGTTCGACGGGTCCGGGACTTCGGAAGAACCTGGCGCGGATCTGTGATTTTTTGTTCGACGAGCCCGTGGCCGCCCGGCTGGCCCTGGAGAGCGAAACGGAATCGGGCGGCGGCGGGGAGAGCCTGACCGGGGAGACCTTGACCGCCCTGACGGCGATGCTCTGCTCCGAATCGCCCGGCCTGGTGGCGGCGGAGGCCCGTCTCCGGATCTGGTCCCTCCTCGCCTTCGTCCACATGATTCTCCTGCGCCCCGAAGGGGCCGTGGAGTGGCTCGGGACGGACCCCCGGGACAAGGGTTCTCGGGACCGTCTTCTGGCCCAGGCCTGCGAAATCCTGGGCATCCCGGACTCCCCGCGGGGGGCGAGGAAACCCGCCCGGGAAGGGAGGAAAAACGATGAAGCGTGATCTGGCGATCATCGGAGCCGGCACCGCGGGGCTCTCGGCGGGAATCTACGCGGCCGCCTCGGGCTACCGGGTCACCGTCCTGGAGATGGCCGGGACACCCGGGGGGCTCTGCACCTCCTGGAGCCGGGGCGGCTACCTGTTCGACGGCTCCGCGGCGGGCCTGGCCGGAACCGGGCCCGGGGCTTCCCTGTACCGGATGTGGAAGGAACTCGGGGTGATCGGGCGGTGTCCCCTCGGGGATCCGGAGAGCTTCGGGAGCGTCCGGTTGAGCGACGGAAGGACCGTGACAGTGTGGACGGACATCGACCGGTTCGAGGCGCATTTCCTGGATAACTTTCCCCGAGACGCCCGGGCGGTCCGGGCCTTCGCCGGGGCGCTCAGGGCCTGCCTCCGCTTCGACATGCCCCTGGCGGGAGAGCCCCGGGGAGCCGGACCCTCGGCCCTGTCGACCCTTCCCGTCCTCCTGCGGTACGGGACCCTGACCTTGAGGCGCTTCCTGGAGGGGCTCTCGGATCCCCTCGCGGTGGAGGCCTTCGGCAACCTGGTCCACTTCGGGGGGACCGACGTTCCCCTGCTGACCGTCCTTCTGCCCTTGGCCTACGCGCACCGGAGGATGACCGGGATCCTCCGGGGAGGCTGGATTTTCTTCGCCCGGGCGATCGAGGCCCGCCTCGGTGAGTTGGGCGGCCGGGTCCTGTACGGGGCCCGGGTGGAGCGGCTGAAGATCGAGTCCGGGAAGGTCTGGGGCGTCATCCTGGCGGACGGCCGGGAACTCCCGGCGGACCGGGTCCTATCCGCCGCGGACGGGCGCTTCACCCGCTCGCTCCTCCCGGGAGGGAGCTCGGATGGCGCGGAGTTCGACCCCCGGCGCATGTCGGACCAGCCCGTCCAGGTGAACCTCGGGGTAGCCGAGGACTGGTCGGAATACCCGGGACCCCTGACCTGGCTGCTCCCGGACGCTCCCTCCGCGGCCGGACGGCCCCAGCACCGGCTCACGGTCCACCACCGCTGCTACGATCCCGCCTCGGCGCCCGCGGGGAAGTCCTCCCTCATGGCCTTCCTGGAGTCGGACTACGGATTCTGGGAAGCCCTGGCGGGGGATCGATCCCGGTACGAGGCGGAGAAGCGCCGCTGCGCGGACCTCGTCGTCCAAGCGGTCGGGCGCTTCCGCTCCGGGTTCG
>JAAYUR010000208.1 GCA_012517645.1 Treponema sp. | reverse complement strand
GTCTGTCCCCAGGAATAGGTTCCCCGGTATTCCGCATCCACCCCCGCCAGGATGTCGAACAGGGCCGTCTTGGCCAGGTGCTCCCGCCCGACAAAGGCGATCTTGTCCGTACGCTGGACATCCAGGGAAAAGCCGGAAAGAATCGGACGGTCCTCCGAGATCTTCGAGATACTCTGGATGGAAAGGACGTTGTTTCCCGGTTCCCGGGCCGGCTTGAACCCGACATAGGGGAATCTGCGGCTCGAAGGCTGGAGTTCCTCCACATCCAGCTTTTCCAGGATCTTCTTCCGGGACGTGGCTTGGCGGCTCTTGGAGGCGTTGGAGGCGAATCGCTGGATGAACTCCTTCAGGTCCTTGATCTTCTCTTCCCTGCGCCTCTTATCGTCCTTCATCTGCTGGGTGAGTATCCTGCTCATCCGGTACCAGAAGTCGTAATTCCCCGGGTACATGCGGATCGCGCCGAAATCGATGTCGCAGATGTGGGTGCAGACGGAGTTCAGGAAGTGGCGGTCGTGGGATACGACCAGGACGATGTTGGGAAACTCGATCAGGAACTCCTCGAGCCAGGAGATGGAATCCAGGTCGAGTCCGTTCGTCGGCTCGTCCAAAAGAAGGATGTCGGGGTTCCCGAAGAGAGCCTGGGCCAGGAGGACCCGCACCTTGCGGCCCTCGTCGATTTCCCGCATCCGTCTGCCCTGTTCGGCTTCCTCCATGCCGAGCCCCGAGAGCAGCATGGCCGCCTGGGCTTCGGCTTCCCAACCCCCGAGCTCCGCGAACTCCGTCTCGAGCTCCCCGGCTCTCAACCCGTCGGCCTCCGAAAAATCGGCCTTGGCGTAGAGTTCCTCCCGCTCCTTCCGGATCTGGTAGAGCTTGGGGTACCCCAGGATCACCACGTCCAAGACCGGGAGGTCCTCGTACTGGAAGTGTTCCTGCCGGAGCACCGCCATGCGGGCCTTGGGGGGGACTGAAATTTGTCCGAAATCCGCTTCCAGATCCCGGGATAGAAGCCGAAGGAAGGTGGTCTTACCGGCTCCGTTGGCTCCGATGATACCGTAGCAGTTGCCGGGAGTGAACTTGAGATTGACGTCCTTGAAGAGAACCCTATCCCCGAAGGAGAGTCGAAGGTCGCTAACGGTGATCACGTACTATCCTTTTGCGGGCGGTATACCACCGCTGGTTCGCAGAATGCCTGGAAAACCGAGAACCGTCGGAACTCGGTAGACTGGACGAAAGGATAATCCCGAAAAAGTTGGAAAAAAGCAAGCCGGGCCGTTACACTTCGGAGCATGCCGAATCGTACACCCTCTCCGAAAATCCGGGCCTTGGAGGACCTGTTCCAGGCGGTCTTGGAAAAACGGGTGAACAAGGCCGTCGTGGAGGCCTCCAAGCCGTTTTCCGATGAGGCCCGGCCGGAGGATGTGGCCTACCTGATCGATTCCGCCATCCTCCGGGGCGTGGGCTTCGACCTGCTGAAGCCCGCGGTCTCGAAACTGCTCAATCTCCTGTATGACCCCCTTCGCGCGTTCCGCTACGCCGGCGGAGAAGTCTTCCTGGACTCCTTGATGAAGGAGAACCGGGGAGCGATCGAAGTACTGGCGGAGGCCCGTTCCGCGGTGGCCTCCCTGAACGCCGCGGGCACCTCCCGGCCCCCGGAGCTGGAACGAATCCGATCCTTCGCGGAACGCCTGGGAGCCCTGGAGATTCACTACCTCAAGAAAGAGAACATACTCTTTCCGGCCTTTGAAGCGCGCTTCCCGGAATATCGCTGCGTCCAGCTCATGTGGTCCATCCACGACGATGTCCGAAGGTCCCTGCGCAGGCTAAGGGAACTCTGCGAGGACGCCGAATCCATGGTGTCGGAGCTGAACGGGGAGATCGGCCGGCTGTACTTCAATATACACGCCGTTATCTTCCGGGAGGAGTGCATCGTATTCCCTATCCTATCCGGGCTTATGGATCCGGCGGACCTGGACGACCTGTTCGAGGAATCCCGGGCCTTCGGCTTCTGTTTCCTTTCGGAGCCCGAGATCCGGGACCTGATGTCCCGCTCGAGGAGGAGGCCGGAAGAGCCGGAGGAGCGGCCGGCGATCCTCTGCTCGGAAGGGACCGGTGCCGAAGTGCCCCGGGACGCCGAATTCCGCGTCGAAACGGGCTCGCTTTCACTGGATGTCCTGGAAGCCCTCTTCCGGGTCCTTCCCGTGGACATGACCTTCGTGGACGCCGCGGGACGGGTCTCCTGGTTCTCCAACGGACCCCACAGGATCTTCGCCCGCAGCCCTTCCGTGATCGGCCGGGATGTGCGGAATTGTCACCCCCGGGAGAGCGTGGACAGGGTCGTCGCGATCCTGGAGGATTTCCGGGCCGGGCGCCGGGACCACGCCCGGTTCTGGCTCGATCTTCGGGGCCGTTTTATCCACATCGAGTACTTCGCGCTCCGCTCTCCCGAGGGCCGCTTCCTGGGAACCCTGGAGGTCAGCCAGGATCTCACGGAAAAGAGGGCCCTCCAGGGGAAAAAGAGGCTCTAGGGAGGTTCCGAAAACACTCGAGGCCTTGGATCAGCCCGCTAGGGCGGGGGCCGGCGCATGACTTCCTTGGGGTCGGCTCCGGATTTCGCGATCCGCTCCGCCTCCCGGATGAACCGTACGAGATCCCCTCCGCATACACCCTCCAGGTACTCCGAGTACAGTTCCGGTTCGCCTTCATAAAGACGGTAGAGGTCCAAATAGGCGTTGTTGATCCGATCCATCGGGAAGGTTCGGTACGATTCCTCCCGGAAGCGCCGGGCCGCGGTCTTTCGGAATTCCTCGGCCCGGGCGGACAGGATCCGGGACTTTTCCTCCAGTTTTTCCTCCCGGCTGCGCTCCGAGGAGTACAGGGCCTCCAAGAGGCCCGCTGTTTCCCGAAGGTAGTCGGCGAACGCCTCCGCGTCCGCCCGGGCCTCGTCCAGGGCGGAGAGTTCCGGACTATCCGGGCCGTAGGTCCGGGCGATGTACAGCCGGGCTCCCCGGCGTCCCACGAAGGTCGCGAACTCCTCGTTGAACTGGTCCCGACCCTTGACGAACACCGTCGCGTGGGAAAGTTCATGGATGATCAGGTCGGCCAATTCCCCGTCGTCGTAGCGGGCGAAGTTCGAAAAGAGGGGATCCGCGAACCAGCCCAGGGTGCTGAAGGCGTCCACGGGGCGCACCAGGGTGTCGAGCCCCTTGGCGCGCAAGCGCGCCGCCTCCCGCTCTGCGTCCCGGGGATTGAAGAACCCCTTGTACGGGAGAGGACCGACCACGGGGTAGTTCCAGAGGTACCGGTCGAAGGACACCGGATCGCAGGCGGACACGACGGTGGCCAGGTGATCGGAATCCAGCCGCACCAGGGACCGATAGTTCCGTGTGTCCCGGAGTCCCAGCTCTCCCACCGCGAAGGCCCGTATCCGTTCGGCCCTTCTCGCGAGGTCCTTGAGTTTCTCCGGGGCCTCCGGGTCCGAGAGGATCTTCTCGATCCCCACGGCCCGGGTCCGGAGGGAAAGGTACTTGATCCCCTGGGTGGTGACGTAGCAGGAGCTTAGAGTCAACGCACCCAAGGCGGCGAGGATTCGACGCAGCCCCGCGGTCAACCTGCGGCTCTCCGGGCTCGGTGGTTTCCGCTCCATCGTATCCCGCCTTCCTCATCCGGCAGCGACGAGCCATGCGGTTCCCAGAGCGGCGGTGATCAGCGTTATCGGAAGGCCGGCCCGGAGGTACTTGCCGAAGGATAGATCGATACCGCTTCGTTTGGCTCCCTCCGCCACGATCAGGTTGGCAACGGATCCCAGGAGGGTCAGGTTCCCGGCGAAGGTGCTGGACAAGGCCAACAGAAGCCAAGCCTTCTGGGGTTCCGGGAAGGAAGGGATCATGGGACGAAGGAGCATGACCGCGGGTACGTTGGAAACTAGGTTCGAAAGGACCAGGGAGGCCCCGGAAAAGGCCCAGGGCGAGCGGGAGGCCCCGGGAAGGGCGGCCGCGACGGCGGCTCGGAACAGGGCCGTGCCTTCGATGGCCCGGGTGATCATGAAGAGCCCCGCAAAGAAAACCAGGAGGGAAAAGTCCACCTCCGCGAAGATCCGCTCGCTTTCCGTGCGGCGGGATACCAGGAGAAAGGCGGCCGCGAGCAGGGCGGCCGTCGTCGTGGCCATCCCGAAGGCCAGGGCCGCGACCATAAGGGCCGCCGCGGCAAGGCTTTTGCGGAGCAGGGCTGGATTTTCCGCGGCCCGGGGCCGGATGACGTCCGTGGAAAGAGGTTGGCCGCGCTGGAATTCCCGGGGGAAGGCGAGGATGATGACGGCCCAGCAGACGAAGAGGCCCGCCGCGGAAGGAAGGGCAAGGTTCAGGAAAAAGGTTCCGAAGGAGATGCCGCTGGAGGATCCGATCAGCATATTTTGGGGGTTCCCGATGATCGTGGCGCAGGATCCTACGTTCGCGGCCGTAGCGACCCCTACAAGGTAGGGAACGGGGTCGCGCCGGCTGGCCAGGGAGAGTTCCGCCGCCAGGGGAGTCAGGACCAGGCACATCGTATCGTTCAGGAACAGGGCGCTGAAGACACCGGAGACAGCTACGATCGCGGCCAACAGCCCCCGAGGCGACCGGGCCAGGAGCAGGGCGCGCTCGGACGCCCAGGAGAAGAATCCCGAAATCCGTAGGTTCGCGGCCACCACCATCATGGCCAAGATCAGGGCCAGGGCCTCCAGATCCACGGCCTCGAAGGCTTGCCGGGGGCTAAGAGCGCCCGCAAGGATCAGGACCGCGGCCCCCGCAAACGCCAAGGCCGCGCGGTTCATGCGCAGGAAGGGCAGCCTTCCTACGGCGATTCCGAAGAGGCAGACGAAGATCAAGATATCCACGGCGATCTCGTGAAGCATGGGTCCTCCGGCGGCCAGGTCCATTCGGATTATATAGAGGCCGAGGTTTATTCGGAAGAACCCCGCCGAGGCTCCAAGGACTAAGGGGCCAAGACCCGAAGCGAAACGCCGACCTGGAGGAAGGGCGCAAAACCACCTTGAGCGCACACTACCCGCTAGGATAAGGACTTTGAAAGCTCTACAATGGGAGTATGAATTACAAGGAACTCCCGGTATACCAGCAGAAAGACCGCATACTCGAATCTCTTCGGGATCATCAGGTGATCGTGGTCGAGAGCCCCACGGGCTCCGGCAAGACAACCCAAATCCCCGTGATCCTTCATGAGGCGGGCTACGCCCGGAACGGAATCATCGGAGTCACCCAGCCCCGTCGGATCGCCGCCATTTCCGTGACCGACTTCATTTCCCGACAGCTGGGCACACCCGTCCCCGGACTGGTGGGCTATAAGATGCGCTTCGAGGACAAGACCGACACCTCGACGGTCATCAAGATCATGACCGACGGGATTCTTCTCCAGGAGATGAAGCTCGATCCCCTGCTCAGCCGCTACGGGGTCCTGATGGTGGACGAAGCCCATGAGCGCAGTCTGAACATCGATTTCATTCTGGGGCTTCTCAAGAGGGTCATGGAAGCCCGGCCGGAGTTCAAGGTGGTCGTGTCCTCGGCCACCATCAACGCGGAGGTTTTCAGCGCCTACTTCGGGGACTGTCCCATCGTTAAGATCGAGACCCCCATGTACCCCGTTACGGTCGTCTACGACCCGCCCGCCGCGGAATCCGACATGGACGCCCTAATCGATAAGGTGGAATCCACGATCGTAAGGATCGTCCAGGAGGGCAGGGAAGGGGACATCCTGGTCTTCCTGCCCGGGGAGCGAACCATCAAGGACTGCATGCAGAGGCTGGCCGCCTGCGAGGTCCGGCGAAGTCTTCACCTGATACCCCTGTACGGCCGGCTCGGGAAGGATGAGCAGGAGAGGGTCTTCGAACCGACTCCCCCCGGAAAGACCAAGGTGGTGGTTTCCACGAACATCGCGGAGACCTCGGTCACCATAGACGGCATCACCAGCGTTATCGATTCCGGTCTGGCGAAGCTGAACTTCTACAACCCCCGGACCTATACGGCCAGCCTGGTGGAGGTTCCCACCTCGAAAGCCTCCAGCAACCAGCGGAAGGGCAGGGCGGGGCGGACCCGGCCCGGCACCTGCTACCGCCTTTTCGGCAGGGACGATTTCGAGAACCGGTCCTTGTTCACCATGGAGGAGATCTACCGAACCGACCTTTCCGAGGTGGTCCTGCGCATGGCCGAGCTCGGCATTACGGACTTCGAGCGATTCGATTTTATCTCGAAGCCCGCCAAGACGGGCATTCTAGGCGCCGTGGAGGCTCTGAACCTCCTGGATGCCCTGAACCCCGACCGAACCCTTTCTCCGATCGGGGAGAAGATGTGCCTTTTCCCGCTCCTGCCCCGGCATTCCCGAATTCTCGTGGAAGCCATCCTCCGCTACCCCGACATCCTGGAGGAAGCCCTTGTAGCGACGGCCTTTCTTTCAACCCAGGGCCCCTTCATCCTGCCCCCGGGAGAGGAACTCGAGGCCCGGGCGGCCCACCACGCGTTCCGGGACCCGGCCGGGGATTTCGTCTCGTACCTCAAGATATTCCGGCAGTACAAGGAAGCCCGAAATCCCGTCCGCTTCTGCGAGAAGAACTACCTGGACGAGCGAACCATGGCGGAGATCGTCCGGGTGAAGGAACAGCTGGAGCTCATCGTCGCGGGCATGGGGGTCCCCATCACCGGAGTGGGCAGCACCGAGGACTACCTCTGCGCGGTCAGCCGGGGGCTGATACAGTTCGTATGCGCCCGCCAGGACCGGGGCACCTTCCGAAGTCTCACGGCGGAGCGGATCCAGATCCACCCGGGGTCGGTCATGTTCAAGGAGAACCCGCAGTTCATCGTGGCCGGGGAGATCGTCCGGACAACCCGCATGTACGCCATGAGCGTCTCCCCTCTGCAAAAGCACTGGCTGCCCAAGATATCGCCCCTCTTGGCGGAAGGACTCCTTTCCCACGCGGCCATGAAGGCCGTGCGGAGCCAGGCCGTAAAGGCCGTGCGCGAAGAGCGGGCCGCCCGGGATTTCACGAACCAGATCAAGATAGCCGGGGCGGTCTTCAAGCTGGAGGTCGG
>JAAYUR010000066.1 GCA_012517645.1 Treponema sp. | reverse complement strand
TTCGGAATCCCAACGGAGGATCTGGAGGAAGGAGTATCCCACGCCCCTGAAGAACAGGCCGGAGTACCTTCCGGCGTATGCCTGTGCTTGATCAGGCGAGGATTGCATATCCTGCCTTGGTACAAGCTTCGTAACACTAACATCGTACTCGGGACGATGGGAACCGGAGGTCAGAAGTTTTGCCCGAACAGGAAGCGCCGGGTTTCATCCAGGAGCTGTTCCACCCCGGCCCGGTCCAGGCGGACGATCTTGACGTTCTGGGCGTCCGCCTCTTCCTCGATCACGAATCCGGCTTTCTTGAGCTGGTCCAGGTGCCGTGATACCGTGGCCGTCGTAAGGCCCAGGCGGGAGGAGATCTCCTTGCCGTAGCTGGGGGCCGTGGACAGTAGCCGAAGAAGCTCGATCCGGCTTTTGTCGGACAACACCCGAAGCCGTTCCGCAAGCCGGGCTCCCGCCGCGTCCCCGGGAGAGGGGGACGGCACGATGCTGAAGAGAAGGAGGTATTGGTCCTCGTCCTCGCAGGAGATGTTCATGTACCCCTCGAAGTGGGAGGGGATGAATATGTACCGGGCGTGTCCCGTGCGGTGAGGGGGGTGCTTTTTTATGTCCGAAATGACCTGCAGGACCGGTTCCGAGGCCAACCTGGATTGCAGGGCCGCTATCCGTCCGGCGTAGGAGGGGGCCAGGTTCCGAAGCCGGGTTTCGAAGGCTTCCGTGCGGTTCGCCCGGATGAAGTCGATCAGGTCCTCCCGGAAGGTGCCGGGGTCGGAAAACAGAGTCACGAGCTCGGCTTCGGGCATCCGGGAAAAGAAGGAGAGCCGGGACAGGTGGTAGGCGGCTCGTCGGGGCTCCGCCAGGCACTCGTCCAGGGCCGCATCCGGGAGATCCTCGTTCAGGAGGGTCGAGAGGAAGCTCTTTTCGGGCAGTCGGCGGACCTCCTCGAAGAGGCGCTCGGGATCATCGAATTCCCGGGTCCGGGCCACGAAATCGATGAACGAGAGAACAGGGCAGGAGAAGTTCCGGGTCGCCTCGATGAACCTGCGGGCCCGATCCGGAAGCGCCGCCTCCTGGGTCCGCCTCCATTCCTCGTCGAAGCCCGACACGGAAGCGGGGCGTCCCGTGACCAGCATGGATGCCAGGACGAGCTCGGCGGTGTACGAGAACCGGACTTCCACGGTGGGTTCCCGGGCGGATTCGGGGGTGATCGGCATATTCCTATACTAACCTATTTAGGAAATATCGCAACTATAAAAATGCCCCGTCCTCTTGAGCCTTGCATCCCGGTCTGCGAGGTGGAGAGCCCTAGGCCCCTTCTAACGGCAGGGTAAACAGGAAGACGGTTTTCTCGTTCCGGTTCACCTCGATCGTCCCCCGGACTTGCTGGGCCAGGGCTTGGATAAGCAGGAATCCGAACCCTCCCGTGGATCCCGGATTGAGCCCCTCGGGAATGCCGACACCGTCGTCCTCCACGGCGAGCCTCAGCCGGGTGGGTTCGTAACGTTCCAGGGATACCCGGATCTTGCCGGATCGTTCGTCCGGGAACGCGTACTTGAAGGCGTTGGTCACGAGCTCGTTCAGGACCATGCCGACGGGAATGAGCACGCCTGAGTCCAAAAGTATATCCTCGAAGACTCCTTCTATGCGGATGTTGGGAGGCGGTCCGAACTGGCGCGATATCTCCTTCAACAGCTGATCCAGGTAGTGCCGGGCCGAGACGCTGCGGAAATCCTCGGACCGGAAGAGCCGGTCATACACGACCATCATGCTCTGGACGCGGCCCCCCGCATCGGACAAGGCCGAGGCGATCTCGGGATTGGCCTGGTGGGACGCTTGCAGGGACAGGAGGGCCGCGATGGTGGCCATGTTGTTTTTCACCCGGTGGTGGACTTCCTTCAGGATAAGCTTCTTTTCCTCCAGCAGGGCCGAGATATGGTCCGAGGCCTCCTTGGCCTCGGTGACGTCCTTCAATATATGGACGCACCCCCAAACGGTTCCGGTACCGTCCCGCAGGGGTTCCGTGGACACCTCCATCCAACGTCCCCGCACCTGGAAGACCTCCGTCTCCCGGTGTCCGGAGCTCCGCATCCGGAGCACCGGGCACGTGTCCATCCGTTCGCCGAAATCGTGGAGGATTTCGTGGCACCGGCGGCCGACGACCCGGTCCGGCGGCAAC
>JAAYUR010000364.1 GCA_012517645.1 Treponema sp. | reverse complement strand
TTCGGAATCCCAACGGAGGATCTGGAGGAAGGAGTATCCCACGCCCCTGAAGAACAGGCCGGAGTACCTTCCGGCGTATGCCTGTGCTTGATCAGGCGAGGATTGCATATCCTGCCTTGGTACAAGCTTCGTAACACTAACCATACAGCCCACCCTAAGGTTTGCGGCCCTTCTCGGAAAGCCTCTCCAGGAACACCAGCATCCAGTGTTGCAGTCCGAAGAACTCCGCCTCCAGGTCGGCGGCTTCCCTGCCGACGTAGCGGAAGTGCCAGCTCTCCCAATCGTAGCCGGTGACGGATTCCGCCCCCCTGGGGTAGGACAGGGAAAACCCGAAGCGGCGTGAGTGGGCGGCCATCCACAGCCCCGCCTTGGATTCCGCAAAGGTGTTGTCGATGGAGCCGAAGTCCACCACGGTCCCCAGCTGGTGTTGGGAGTGCCCGGGCCGGGCGGATACCCTGTCCGCGGCGTCTTGTCCCATCTCGCGGACATGCCGTTCATAAACCTCGGCCTGGTATCCGTAGGAACGATAGGCGGAGGAGAAGACCAGGGTCAGTCCCTCCGCCTTGGCCGCGGCATCCATCTCCCGGGCCGCCTCCGCCGCGGCCCTGCGGAGCCGGAGGTCCCGGCGGGAGAGGGCGAAGGGATACTCCGTTAGGGAGACCAGGTCCCCCGGTTCGTAGTCCGGGGGGAGGGCTTTCTCCTTGTCCACCCGAGCCAGCAGGCCGGGATCCGCGGCGAAAACCGCACGGACGGCCCGGACCAGGGCGTCGAAGCGCTCCGGGGCAGCCTGGACCCGGGAGAGGATATCCGGCGGTAGACCCTCCAGGGCGGCCCGGTACGGGGACGGGAGATCCGGGGGCGGGGCCTTGGGCGCCCCGGGCATGCAGGCGGCCAGGAAGAGGAGGTAGGCGGCCGGAAAGGGGAATCGTCGCATGATCTCCAAGGATACGGCCGCGGTGCCATGGGAGGCAAGACCGGCTCGGGGCGGTGACCGATCCGCTTTGGGGGGGTATACTAATGGAACCATGGCCCTGTCCCTCCGTTCCCCGGCCCGTTCCGCCCGGGAAACCGCCCCGGGGCCTGCGCTCCGGGGACTCTGGATCCTCTCGGCAAGCCTCCTGGTCCTGGCGTCCTCCTGCGGGACCGGCGCCTCGGGTCGGTACTCCGTACCCGGGCTCGAAGGCGTAGGACCGGAATCCCGGCTCGTCCGGAAGGCCCGGGAAGAGTACGTGAACCTGCCCGGAATCCGGGGGCCCGAAGCCCCCTCCCCGAAGCCGGTGGAACTCCCGGCGGACTGGAGGACCTACGGGACGGGCTCCCCCTCCCGAATGGCGGTGCTCCTGACGGATCCCCGGTCCCCCTGGCTTGGATTGGTCCACGGCTTCAAGTCCATCGGCCTGCCCTTCGGGATCACGGACTCCCTGGACGAGGCTCTGGAGCACAAGGTCGTGCTGGTTTACCCGGGTTTCAAGCGGGGAACCTTGACCGACGCGGACGCGCGCAAACTGGAAACGTTCCTGCAGCGCGGGGGCGCGCTCCTGGCCGTCCAGCTCGGCCCGGCGGATCCCCGGACAGCGGACCTTTTCGGGTTCCGGAAGATCCGGCGGAGCCGGGGGAGGTCGGAGCTCCGGTATAAGGACAGCCCCTTCGCCTCGGGTTTCGAGTACCCCGAGGAACGGACCATCCGCCTGGGCAACCCCGAGCGCAAACGCTATAGGATGAGGACCGCGGCCTTTTCGGAGCCCCGGGAAGTCCTGGCCCGGTACGAGGACGGGGGCGCCGCGATCGTCCTGCGGCGCGCCGGAGCCGGGGCCGCCGTGGCCTTCGGGTTCGACCTGGGCCGGTATATACAGGGCGCCCAAAACAACCGGGACGACGAGGCGAACCGTACCTACGTGAACGCCTTCGAACCCTCTGTGGATACCCTGCTCCGCTTCATTGTGGGGCTCTACCGAGCCTACGAACCGAACGCCGTCACCCTCCATCCCGCCCCGGATGGCATGCCTCTCTCGGTGATCGTATCCCACGACGTGGATTACGCGGGTTCCCTGGCCAACAGCGTGGAGTACGCCCTGTACGAACGCGGCATGGGGTACGGCGCCACCTATTTCCTGCAGACCAAGTACTTCCGGGATTTCTTCGACGAGGTCTTCTTCGACTCCCGGACCCCCGAATTGATGGCCCGGCTCGAGGACCTGGGGATGGAGTTGGCCAGCCATTCGGTCTGCCCCACGGACATGTTCGCCCGGGTCCCCCTGGGAACCTTCCGGGAGGCGTATCCGGCCTACCAGCCCCGCATCATCGAGTTCTATTACACGAAGAACGCGACGGTCATGGGGGAGCTGAGGGTCAGCAAGTACCTGATCGAGCGCCTCTCCCGGTCCCGGGTGGAATCCTTCCGGCCGGGTTTCCTGGCCAATCCCTTCTCCCTGCCCCAGTCCCTGGAGGCGTCGGGCTACCGCTTTTCGTCCTCCGTCGCGGCGAACGACGTGATGACCCACCTCCCGTACCGACTGAACTACGAGCGCCTGTACCGCTCGGAGACCTCGGTCTACGAGTTCCCCATCACCGTGGAGGACGAGAAGGACCCGCCCATGGACGGCCGCGTCGACGACGCGGTCGAGCTGGCCGGAAAGATCTCCCGGTACGGGGGCCTCTTCGTGGTCCTCATCCACCCCAACGTGACCGCGGAAAAGCTGAGGTTCCTCAAAGAATTCTCCGAACGGATGCGGGATCGGGCCTGGTGGGGGACCCTCAAGGAGTTCGGACTTTGGTGGTCGGCTCGGGACGGAGTCGAGGCGGACGTGGTTGCCGCGGAGGGCCGCCGGGTCCTCCGGGTTTCGTCGCCCCGTCCGGTCGAGGGCCTCGGCCTGCGCCTGCCGGAGGGGACGTCGATCCCGGGGGCCCGGGCGTCGAACGGCCTGGCGGTGCTCGACCTTCCCGCAGGGATCACGGAGTTCGCCCTGGATCCCTAGGCCGGAGGCCCGGGGAGGATCCGGCGGCGGGCGCCTACGGGGCCGGGGCCTGCCGGAATCCCTTGCGTTCCAGCTTCTGCCAGCCCTTGTTCCGCAGGAGGAACCCTACGAAGGAGAATACCCGGACCCACCCCATGAGCTGGCGGAACCCGAAGTTCTCCAGGACCGAGTAGCCCAGGAGCCGTGCCAGCTCCGCGGGGCGGAAGTACACGGTGTCCCGTTCCGAGAGGGCCAGTGAAACAAGGGAGATCAAGAGTCCGAAGAGCAGGACCGCGCTGAACATCACCAGGAACACCTCGGGATGCAAGGCCCCGGTGGCGAACCCCAAGATCATGAAGGGATACCCGGCGAATTCGTAGAACGGCCCGATCATCTCGAAGACCAGAAAATACGGAAAGGCCAGGAGCCCCGCGGACCCGTACCGGGGGTTCAGGAGCATGCCCCGGTGCCAGGTCATGATCTCCACCAGCCCCCGGTGCCAACGATCCCTCTGCTTGTAGAGGCTCCCCAGGTCCTCGGGTACCTCGGTCCAGCAGTTCGCCGTGGCGGCGTAGCGGATGCGGTACCTCCTCCGGGTTTCCCTCAAACGCCGGACCAGCCGCACGACCAGCTCCATGTCCTCTCCGACGGTGTCGCGCTTGAATTCGCCGCGCCCCGTCGCATAGCCTCCGATCTCCAGGACCCGGTCCCTTCGGAACAGGCCGAAGGCCCCGGAGATGATGAGGAGGGCGTTGAGCTGGGACCAGCCGAGCCGGCCGGCTATGAAGGAGCGGAGGTACTCGATGGTCTGGAGCCCCGCGATCCGGTTCCCGGGGAGGGCGATCCTCTGGATCATCCCCCGCTCCACGGTGCAGCCGTTCACCGGAAGGATGTTGCCCCCAACGGCCGCGGTTTCCACATCCGAGGTAAGCACTTCGGCGGTCATCCGGAGCAGGGCGTCGGGTTCCAGCAGGGAATCGGAGTCGATGCTGCAGACGTATTCGCACCGGGCCAGGTTGATCCCGGCGTTCAGGGCGTCCGCCTTCCCCCCGTTCTCCTTGTCGATCACCCGGAGCTTGGCGTTCGTCCGGGACCGGTACACGCCCCGCACCGGGGCCGTGGACAGGACTCCCGCCCCGCCCGGATCCATGCGTTCCAGGTCGAATTCACGCTCCAATACCTCCATCGTATCGTCCGAGGATCCGTCGTTGATGACGATCACCTCGTAGGCGGGATGCTGGAGGGTGAGGAGGGAATGCACGCTCTCCAGCACTGTCTTCGCCTCGTTGTAGGCGGGGGCCAGGATCGAGATGGACGGCAGGATGCCCGGGGTGAAGAGGTACTCCTTGTCGAGCACGGACCAGTATCTCGCCTGGACGCCCAGGTTCCGGCCGGCGAGCAGGACCAGAAGGATATAGATCAGGTTCAGCGCCACCGCGTAGAACGAGAACCCCCACGTGAACAGGCGGAAGATCTCCCGGACCAGGATCCAGGTCCTTCCGATGGTCGCCCCGGACAGGCCGACGGCGATGCCCGCCGACGGGAGAAGGATGACCGCCCCCAGGAGGGTCGCCAGGCCCGCGCGGTCCGCCCGGGTCAGTGGAATCTTCCGGGAACTCTTGGGGACCTCCCCGGGGGAGATCCCCAAAACCTCCCGCAGCCTGGGAACCAGGTAGGCCGCGCAATCCCTCCGGAATCCCGGAGCCGTGTCCAGGAAGGGACGGATCCACAGGAGAAGGCGTTCCTCCGTCCCCGGGTCCCGGTTGGAGTTGAGCAGGGCGATGATCTCCGAACTGCGCCCCGCCTCCGCCAAGCCCTCCACCACGGGACGGCACCGTTCCGGATCCTCCCCCGAGACGAGCAGGAAGGGCAGGCGCCCGCCCAGGGCTCCGGCCAGGGAGCGCCGGGCTTCGGGATCCTCGATCCCGGCCAGGAGATCCAGGGTCCGGTCGATCTCCTCGGGATACCGGGAGAAATAGTGGTTCAGGGAGGATACGGCCACATCCCGGAGGGTCGGGTCCCCCAGATACTCGGCGAAGCGCTCGAGATCCAGGGGGTAGGACACCTCGGCCTCGGCCTGGAGGGCCGCCCGGCGGATGACGATGTCCGCTTCCGGCTCTTCCGCCCGGCCGGACAACAGCTCCGGGTACAGGGCCTGGGCGGCCTCGATGGCGGTGCTGCGGACCCGGGGATCGTCGTGGTCCAGGCGGGAACGGACATAATCCCGAAGCCACACCGTGGCGTGGACGCGCGCCCCGGCCAGGATGGCGATCGCGTGGCCGAGGTCCGCCGAGCCGACCCGGCTGCGCGCCCACCCGATGAAGCGGGTTCCGCTGGAGGCCAGCATCGCCCGGACGGAGCGGAAGTATCCCATCCCGCAGTCCCGAAGGCTTTCGGCGATTCCGTCGAACGCCGCGGCCTCGTTCGCCGCCAGGAGATCCTTTACCAGGGCCAGCCGGATGTAGTCCTTGGTCTCCCGCCGCAGGGCATCCAGGACCGGCGCCGCGGTCTCGGAGGCGACCAGGGGTAGCAGCATTCGGGCGGCGCGGAACCGTTCCAGGGGCCGGCGGGAACGGAGCTTCCTGAGCAATCTCTCCTCCACTCCGGCGGTCCGGAATACGGCCAGCACGGCCGCCACATCCCGGGCAGGGAAGGAGAAGATCGTCCTCAGGTCCGCCCAGACCCGGACCGAGAGATCCGGGTACCGGCGTATGAGGGGCTCCATTCCGGACAGGTCCCGGTCGATCACCGCGGATGAAAGGGCTGTCCTAAGCTCCACGGCCCGGCGGTATACCCTGCGCCTTCGCTTCTTGGTCAACAGGAGCGCGGCGACC
The DNA here is from genome assembly GCA_012517645.1 of Treponema sp. Lineage (GTDB taxonomy): Bacteria > Spirochaetota > Spirochaetia > Treponematales > UBA12059 > JAAYUR01. The sequence continues at coordinate 10,411 of JAAYUR010000364.1, read as the reverse complement.
GCCGCGGCGTCCGCTGCGATGAAGAAGGCCAGGACGGTTAGGGGCAGGGTCACGGTCTATGCTCCTCCGAGGCCTTCCCGATGAGAAGCTTGATGACCCCCGTGAGCTCCGCCGGCTGGACGGGTTTCTTGAAGAAATGAAGGATCCCCAGGTCGAAGGCCCTCTGCAAGGCCGACTCCCCCTTATCCCGGGACACCAGGATGAAGGGGATGTTCTTGAGGTCCTGGGAAGCACGGAGGCGCTGCCGGATCTGGAACCCGTCCATCTGGGAGATGTAGATTTCCGAGACGATGACGTCCGGCCTGTGGAGGTCCGCCTGTTCCAGGGCCTCGCTCCCCTTGGTCACCGTGTGGACTTCCAAGCCCTCCCGTTCGAGAACCTTCCGGGTGATATCCGCGTCGAAGGGACTGGCTTCGATCAAGAGGACGGTTCCATGGCCGCTCCGGAGGGTGACCGCGGATTCGGAGCAGAGGGAAGCCGGTCCGAGCTTGTCCAAGAGGCGGAGCCGTTCCTTGGCGATTTTCATGAGGCTGGAATAGGGCCTTCCCGATTCCGCCGCGGCCCCGGAGATCTCGGCCAGCTCCACGACCGCGACCGATACGGTCACCTTCTCTACGAACCGAATCGAATCCTCCACCGCCTTCTGGAGCTCCCGGGCGTACTCGACGGCCCGGGGTTTTTCCTCTCCCTGCAGGTAACAGGCGAAGAGGGGACCGCTCATGCGGAAGAAGATCGCGTTCGGTCGCTTGGCGTCCAAGAGTTCGAGCCCGAGACCCTTCAGGGCGGTATCGCCCGCCTTGGTCCCGTACCGCTCGTTCAAGATCCGGATTCCGTCCAGCCGGATGAATAGTACCGAATCCCGGGGGGCGCTGCCGTCCGAGGGGAAGAGGTCGTTCAGGTACTCCTCGAAGAACACTTCGTTGTAGTAGCCCGTCACGGGATCCTTGATATGGTCATCACTGGCTTGGATGATGGATTTTTGGAGCTCGATGTTCTCGGACTTGATCCTCTGGATGTCGCGGATGAGGTCCTCGACTTCCCGTTCGTCTCCCGGTTCGGGCTGCTCGGGCGCCGCGGGCCGGGACCTTTCGATCTCCCCCACCCTGCGGGCTACCTCTTCTGCGCAGGCATCGACGGAGGATCCGAACAGGGAGACCGCCTTGGCCAGATGCCGCTCGACGGGGGGGCCGTTCCGGGGCAGGACCCGGAGGGGCCCAAGTCCCGCGAAGGCTTCCCGGATGTCCGGACGGTTTCCCAGGGCGGGGAACATGAGCCGATGGAAGGCCTCGATCCGGTCGGGGGACTCCTCGTCCTCATCCCCCTCCCCTCCTCCCAGGGAACCCAGGGCCAGGCCCGTGAAGAGACTCCCGGTGCGCTCGTCCAGGCAGAAGGCCGACCCCGCCGTCGGCAAACCGGGCACGTTCAGGATCCTGAGACTCCGTCCGTTTCCGAAGGATACCCGTTCCTCCCGGTTCTTGAGATGCCTCAGGGTCGGCTCGGCTCCGAATCGGGCAAGGAGTCCGGCGCTCCAATGCATCAGCACCGCGCCGGAAAAACCGCAGGACGGCCAGAGGGGTAGGATGGAGCAGGCATCCGGGGTTTCCGAGGTCAGGATCAGGTAGGAGAGTCGTTGCGGGGGCAGGATCGTCCGGCAGAACGCCAAGGTAGCCGGGAAAGCGTCCGCGGGACCCGGATCCACCAGGACTCCCGTCTCCCCGTCCGTAAGGAGGTAGGAGTATGCAGGAAAGAGCCTTGCCTGCCCCGCCCCGGAAATCCGGAAAACGCCGTCCCCAAGATCGCGTACGCCCTTCATCCGCGAGTCCTTGACGCCAGGTCGATCAGCATGCAAAGCCGCACCGCGCCGTCCTCCCCGGGGGAGACGGTCACCGAATCCATGGCCTGGTTTATGAGGTACAGGCCGTATCCGCCGGAGGGGAAACTCTCTATGGCGGGGGCTTCGGGCTTCTGCCACTCGTAGTCCGAGCCTCGGTAGTACAGGTAGAAGGCGGCCCAGGATTCGGATACCCGGAACGCGGCCCTGCAGTCTCCGGGAACTTCGGGGACGCTGTGGCGGAAAACGTTCGACGCCGCTTCCCCCAGGGCGATCAGGACGGACTCCCGGGCCTCGGAGGACAGGTAGGGCGACAGGCCCCGGTCCACGCACTCCCGGTAGAACTCCCGCAGGCCTCGCAGGGAATCCATCGACTGGGGGAAGGTACGGGACGCCCGCCGGATGCGGGGCGCCGAGGCGATCCGAACGGCCACGGCGGTCACGTCGTCCTTGAATTCCCCGCTGGCGTACGAGAAGGCGATGTGCTTGACCTTCTCGAGGAGCTCGACCGCTCCGAGCCCGGAGTTGGAACGGACCAGCTTCATCAGGCGGTCCTCCCCGAACTGTTCGCCCTCGGAATTCGCGGCCTCGGTGATGCCGTCGGAATAGAGGAACAGAAGATCCCCGGGGGAGACCGGGACCGAATACTCCGTGTACTCCTGCTCGGGCAGGAATCCCATCGGGGCGTTCGCTCCCTTGAGTTTCCAGCAGCGGCCGGTCCGGCGCTCGAAGTGGAGGACGCTCGTATGACCGCAGTCCACGAACCGATAAAGCCCCTCCCGGCCGTCCAGGCGTCCGTACACCAGGGTGAAGAAGGTGCGCAGCTCCATCAGCTTGCCGGCGATGCGCCGTTCCGCGGCCCGAACGATATCCTTGACGGGAGGACGGGATACCTTCGCCTCGTCCATAAGGGCCAGGCGGGCGCGGACGAAGGCGTTGCGGGCCGCCGCTCCCGTCAGGGCCGCGGGGATCCCCTTTCCCATCACGTCCCCCAGCATCAGGTCCAGGACCTCGTCCCCTCCATCGAAGAAGTCGATGAAATCACCGTCGATCTTCTGGGAAGGCAACGTCATGGAAGCCAGCTCGAAGCCCTTGTACGCCTTCTCCGGGTTCCCCAGGAGCAGCGCCCGCTGGATGCGGGCCCCCACGGACACCTCGTAATCCAGGGCCTCCACGAGCATGAGCTCGTCATTCTTGCGGCGGGACCGGTCCTCGATCCAGAGCGCGATCCGCCGGGCGGCTTTCCCACCCCGGAGGACGGGAAAGCCCCGTATACGGAGCCAGCGGGGTTCCCCCGCACCCGCAAGCCGGAACTCAACCTCGAAGGGCCTGACGCGGCCCGCTTCGAGGGCCGCCTCTAGGCTTCCCCGATCCTCCTCGTGCACAAGCCCTTCCAGGCTTCCGAAGGACAGACGGTCCGGGCCGACCCCGAAGAGCTTCTCGAACCCCGGGCTGGCCCAGAGCACCCTCCCCGGATCCGCGGAGATCACGGCGATCGTGGCGTCCAGGGAGGCGGCGAAATCCCGGTACTCGGGACCGTCCAAGGGGAGGAGGGCGGAGGGGCGGCGCGCAAGAACGGCGCAGGCGATCAGGACAAAGAGCGCCGCGGCCGAGGGAAGAACGAATGCGAGGGGAGGCATCGCGGACCCGCTCCGTCAGCCCTTCGCCCAGGCGAGGGCCTGGTCCTTCCCGTCGAAGATGGTCACGAGCTTCGCAAGCTGCACCATGCGGAACAGAACCTTGACGGAGGGTTGGGCGCAGCAGATCGCGATACGGGCGTCCCGTTCCAGGGTGTCCCGCACCAGGTTGAGGATGGCTCCCAGACCGGAACTATCCACGAACTGCACCATGGACAGGTCCAGGATCACCGCCCGTTCCGCCTTCGCGGCGGGGCCGAAGATGCCGGAGAAATCCTTGGCGCTCAGGATATCCAGGTGCTTGAACTCCGGGGTCAACACGGCAACCCCGTCGGATGTCTCGATCGGCATGCTACCTCCCCTTCGGCGCCTCGCCCCGGGTCCCAGGCGGGAATCAGGAGCCCGGCCGAGCCGGTCTCACCTCGCCTTGCGGAACTTTACGTCCACGACGAGCAGGGCGGAAATGATATCGTGGGGATTGACCGGCGACGCGCTCGCGTTTTCGTACTCGATGAGGGTCTTCACGGAAAGAACATCCGACGGCACCACCTTGATTCCCCCCAGGACGGACCATTTCGCGTACTGTTCCGCAGGTTCGTAGACCGTGCCGAAGGTGCCCCCGAGGGACAGGAAGATCTGGGGTCCGAGCCTGTACTCCCCGAACGCGAGGGCCGCGATGTTGAAGTAACTCTCCGAGGTCGAGTAGTGGTGGAAGGCCAGGAAGAGCGTCGTCGACAGCCTCAGGTCCGGGTTCAGGGCGTAGGAAAGAGCGGGGGACAGGACCCCCCCCGCGCTGGACGGAGTGAACTCCCCGGAGAGGGAGAGGCTGGCCATGGCGGGTCCCGATTCGTAGGTGCAGGAGACCAGGGCCGTATGCTTCAGCTCGTCCTTCTGCCAGTCGTACTCCAGCTTGTAGGAACCCTCCCCGTAGAAGGCGCCCGGAAGATCGAAAGCCAGACCCAAGCGGCCGCCCGTCACGTCGGAGACACTGGTGTTCGTACCGTCGGCGGCGGCCACCAGATAGAAGCCCTTCGGAAGCGGGGCGATGAAGACCTCCTCCCACTCCAAGCCGAAGCGCTCGTCGGTATAATAGCTGAACTTGGTCGATAGGATGTTCCGGAACCTGCCCTGACCGAAGGCGGACCCCGCTCCCGCGGCAAGAACCAGGATCAGGGCGATCCTCGCATATCGTTTCGATTTCATGGCTTAAGTATATGTTCGGCTCGATCGTCTTTCCAGATGAAGATTTCCGCCGTCGGTCGGTCAGGTGCCGTTCATGCTGTCTTCGCCGCGACAAGCTTCGTACCACGACCCGGCCCTTGCGGGAGAGCCCGGGATCGAGCAGAATGCCCGGCATGGATCGACGGAGGTACGAGGAATTTTCGGCCCTTAGAGAAGCCTTCCGGCGCAAGGTTCGGGATTGGTCGGAGGCCGTGCCGGAACTCCGGTCCCTGCAGGAAAAGCTCCGCGCGGACCGGGGCTACGACGACTACACCGTGGAGACCCCGGTCGTCTACAACCGGGCCCTGGACGACATCGGTCCGGAATCCCGGCCCCGGTGGATCCTGGTCGCGGACAATCCGGGCAAGAACGAGCAGAAGACTCGCAACCTCCGCTACCTGGTGGGACAGTCCGGCAAGCTTGCGGAGAGCTTTTTTCGCGGGAAGCTGGGGACGGACTTCCGGTCGGAGGTCCTGATCATCAACAAGACCCCCGTCCACACTCCCAAGACCGCGGAGCTGGCGATGCTCCGGGCGCTGGATCCGAGCGGAAGGGTGGAAGCCCTGCTAAAGGAGAGCCAGACCTGGATGGCCGGGCTCGCCCGGGCGGCTCAGGACGCCTTGGACATTCCGGTCTGGATATCCGGCCGCTCGGAACTCAAGCCGAAGGGGATCTTCGGGCCCTGGTTCCGGGAGTTCTCCCGCCTGTACCGGGATGCGCCCGCGGCCGTCCGGGAGGGGGTGCTGGTGTTCAACCACTTCTCCATGAACCAGTTCTCCATAGAACTCCGACGCAAGATCGACCCTGGAAAGCCCCTGCTTGAGGAGCTACATCGGATCGGCTCCGAGAATCGGCGGGAGATCTTCGGATTCTAGCCCTATCCTTCCCTCCGAGTCTTAAAGTCCGCGACCACGGCCCGGGCGTCCTCCCAGTCCTCGTCGGTCACAAGGATCTGGATTCCCTGGACGGAGGCGGAGAAAAAGGGATTCACGTCCATCATGTCTCCGTTCAAGAGGCGGGATTGAATGCCCGCGGAGTCCAAGAGGCTCTTCACGACCAGGGCGTCTTCCATGTATACGCAACGGTAGGCTTCCTTCATGCCGCCATCCTTTCCCAACAGAATCTTGAAATCCTAAAGCAGTCCCCGGTGTTACGAAGCTTGGTTCAAGCCTTCAACCGTTCCCGGAGTCTAAAAACATTCTCTGGACCTTGCGGCCGTCCGGATTCCGGTAGGTGTTTCGCACGTTCTTGAGGTATTGGCGGTACGCCGCGCAGGCCTGATAGTACCCGTCGGGACCCCGGAAGGTGGACAGCTCGTCACAGCGGTACAGCTCGAGAAGCATGGGAAAGAGGGGATGCTCCAGGTCCTCCTGCACCCGGGTCAAGGGCAGTCGAGGCAGGGCGGCGGGCATCATGTGACGGCGGACCAGGAACTCCACGTCCTCCGACAGGTTCCGGGGAAAGCCCAGGCGGTCCAGGAAACGACGGGCGACCCGGGCTCCGATCTCGCTGTGCCGGTCGAAGCGCCGGCCTTCCGAGGACCGGGCTCCCGGCTTGCCCGTGTCGTGGAGCAGGAGGCCCAGGGATAGGCGGAGCTCCGAGAGCTTGCGGTACCGGAAGGTTTCCAGGGTATGGGCCCAGACGTCTCCCTCGGGATGGTACTCCTTGGAGTGGCTTACCCCTCTCAGGGCGGCCATCTCGGGCCAGTACGCGTCCAGGAACCCCGTCCGGCCCAGCCACTCCAGGGCCGCCCCGGGGTCCCGACCGGTCAGGATCAGGGTCAACATGTCCCGTTGGAAGAGGGGGGACAGGTTACCCGGGACGCTCACGGAAAATCCGCCTTCCGGCAGCCGATAGGGGTACCGGGCCAACAGGACCGCGGTTTCGAAGAGGACCAGCTCCTCCGGGGCGTCGCAGGGATAGATGACGGGTTCCCGGGGATCCGGGTATCTGGATCGGGGATGGCGGTAGCGTCGGGTTTCCGGATCGTAGGTCAGATCCAGATGGCCGTAGGCGTGGGGTTCGGGATCCTCGTCCGCCTCCGCGCAGACGTAGCGGCAGGGCGTGGAAACGGGTTCCGGGAGGGCGGAAGCCGACGCGTCCGAAGTCCCCGGCCCGGGCTCCGGAGAAGCCGCGTCCGCGTAGGTCAGGCCGGGAAACGCCAGCTCGAAGCCCTGCCGGGCAAGGTCGGCCAAGCCTCCCCGAAAGAGGAGGAACCGCAGAGGGGCCGGGGGGTTGCCCCGGTACCGGTCCAGGGCCGTGAAGGAAGCTTCCAGGAAGCGGGCGCCCCCGGAGCCGGGCGGATCCGCGATGCTTTCCATGCCATGTCCCCTTACTCCGCGGATACCGACTCGCGGTGCAGCTCGGCCCCTCCGGCGTCCCGGAAGGTCAGCTCGATACGATCCGGGTAGAACTCCGCTTCCAAGAACCCGAAGGTGGAAACCCGTATCCATTTCGACGCGGGGGACCGGTAGGTCGGGGCCGGATCCGGCACCCCTCCCATGGCCCCGATCACGACGTAGGATACGCCGTCCTTTTCAAGATACTCCTGGTAATGGTTATGCCCGGATACGGCCAGATCCACCCCGTATTTTTCCAGCAGGGGTACGACCTCCCGGATCGTCCCGGGATGGTCGTACCAGGGGCTGCCGGTTTCGGGGTCGTCGTAGCCGGAGGCGTAGAAGTAGCAGTGCGAAAGGACCACCACCGCGTCGCTTCGGGGGATGGACTCGAGCTGCGCCGCAAGCCAGACGCGCTGGTCGTGGTCGAAGTCCTCCTCGCCCCAAAGGAGGTTGAGCACCAGGATGTGGGCCCGTCCCGCGTCGATCCGGTAATAGAAGGGGGATCCGGAGTCCGAGGAATGCCCCGCAGGGAAAAAATACCGGGTCCAACGGCCCGAGGCGTTCACCAGGGCGTCGTGGTTGCCCAGGATCGGCCGAACGGGAACCCGGGTCAGGTAGCGCTCCAGATCCGAGGCCGCCTCCCGGAAGCCTTCCTCGGGGAACCCCATCTCCGAGATATCGCCCAGGAAAAAGAAGGCGTCGTACCCTCCGGCGTCCACGCTCCGGAGAATCCGGGTCCGGGCTTCCGCGTCGCTCTCCGCGCGCCCCCAATGGGCATCCGAGGAGAAGGCCAGCCGAAGGTAGGGTTCCTTGTCCGACTGGGGCCGGGCGGCGATCCCCCGGGCGGGATCCAGGATCCCGGGCGAGGGGACAGGCCGGGAAACGCGGTTCGGGGCTATGGAAATAAACAGGAAGGCCGCCAAGGACACAGCGGCGAAACCGGCGGAAACCCCCATGGAGAGTATGCCCGCCCCCCGTCGAGCCCGGAAGGCGGGGACGGCCCGCAAGATCTCGTACACCACGGCGAGGAAAAAGGGCACGGCTCCCAGGGCAAGGATGACGTAGATGAAGGTCCGGTAGCCGGGGTTCCAATTCAAGAGCCCCAGGGTCCCAGGGGCGCGCATCAGGCGGAACAACAACAGGGCGGCCAGGGCCGCGGCCGCGAAGGCAAAAACACGGACACGGAAGGGCTGGGAGGATTTCACGGTATATACAAGCTAACCCGACACGGCCCCGCCGTCAAGCTCGGATCCCGGCGGCGTCGGCTCCCTGCGACCGCCGACCCGGGTGGTACGAAGCTTGTGCAGCCCCGCGGGTGAAGTCTCGGCCCCCGTCTCCTAGTCTATATGCACGCCCGTTTGCCGGAACAGCTCCTGCCCGGCCGCCAGCCTCCGGTTTCCCCGAACGTCCAGGACGGGGATATCGTCGTAGCGTCCTATGTTGTTCCAGAAGGTCAGGCCCAGGTTCACCGAATCCCGCACCCCCTCCACCTGCCTTCGGACATAATCGGGGTTGTACCATTTCCGGTCGTACCGTACGTTCAGGAAGAAGGCCTGGACATAGGGACGTACGACCACGCGCTTGCGGGCGATATAGGTGTTCCGCAGGGTTCCCAGGTAGTAGATCCGGTAGGGGCGAAGCTCCTCCGGCGGCTGGGCCAGGAAGTCCTGCTCGAAATGGGAGGGGTAGAACATGGGGCAGATCACGTCCGCGTAGCGGGCAAGGAGCTCCACGTCCTGGCCGGTCCGCACCCCGGATCGGAACCATCCGTTCGCGCCGTAGATGTCGATGCTGATGGGCGCCTCGATGTTCCGCCGGGCATAGCCCAGGAAGGACATGAGGGCGCTCTCCATGTCCATGCCCGGATCCCGCCAGCGGTACGACGCGTTTCCGAGGTTTTCCCCGTCCGTGGGAAAGCGGATGTAGTCGAACTGCACCTCGTCGAAGCCTCGGGCGATGATCTCCTTGGCGATGGCCACGTTGTATTCCCAGATCTCCTCGCTGTAGGGATCCACCCAGTATTCCTCCATGTACTTCCGCTGGTACACGGGGGCCGCGGGCGGCGCCGCGGGAGCGGCTCCGGGTTTGGAGGGCGAAATAAGGACCGGCGGAGAGGGAGAAGGCGACGCGGAAGGGCCCGAAGGGGAAACCTCGACCTTTTCCGTAAAATATCCGCGCCAGTGGGCCTTTTCCACGGAATCCCAGACCGCGTACTTGCCCCCGGCGGCCTTATACATGTGGGCGTCCTTAAAGACAACGATCCGGGCGATCAGGTACACCCCCCGGGCCTTCATCTCGGCCGCGAAGGTTTCCACGTCCAAGGGGTTCACGGTTCGGCCCAAACGCCGGACCAGCTCGGTTCGAGGTTCGAAGCGAAGGCGGCCCAGGTCGTCCTTGAGGTCGACGACGACGCTGTCCAGGTTATGCCGGTCCAGGATGCCCAGGTACTTGGCCCGGGTCTCGGGGTTGACCATGAATCCCGTCTGCAGGTAGAGACCGTGCCGTCCCTCCGCGGGCGGGCGGTGGGGTTTGCGGTCCTTGAACGCAGCGAGCCAGAGCTCCGAAAGCCGGATGGGTCTGCCGGCGGAATCCGTACCGTAGAAGGATTCCAGTTGGCCGGGCTGGGAGCGGGAGGCCGCCAGGACCGCCCGGAGAGCCCCGGGCTCCGCCTCGTGACGGCCCGAGCGGGGATCGTAGCGGTAGACCTCCCCGTCCGTCACGTAGAGGACCCCGTCCTCCCGGACTTGAAGGCTGTCGAAGGGGGCAAAGTCGCGGTCATCCGCATGGACCAGCGTGAACGATCGCTTGGCGGAATCCCAGCGATACAGGCGGGCCAGGAAGGAGTTGGCCGCCCAGATCCGGGCTCCCTCGGACCCCTTGGATGCCGCGATATCGGAAACCTCGTCGGGACTCGCGGAGCCGGCGGACTTGTCCAGACCCCCGGCCTCGGTCCAGGCGGCTCCGGGATTCCCCAGGGGGCGGGTAAAGACTCCCCGTATGGGATGGGAGGCGAAGATGAGGTTCTCCGGGCCGGAAACGACGGACACCGCCTTGAGACCCGTGGTCCAGGACGGGGCGGCGGGCAGGGAGGTCCAGGAAAGGCCTGCGTCCCGGGTCAGGAATACGGCGTCCTTTGTACAGGTGACCAGGGTCCGCGGATCGTAGGGGTCGGCCTCCAGGTCCTTGAGGTCCTGGATCTCGTACTGGAAGCTCTTGACGCCCTGGTCATAGCGCTTGATGGTCTTGACCGGCAGGCCTTTGTTCCGCTCCTCGAAGGAAGACAGGTCGCGGCTGTACACCACCCCCCGGGAACTCAGGAAATACCACCCGGCCTCGGTGGATAGGATTTTCTTGACCTCCCCGCCCAGCCAGACAGGCCG